>NZ_CFHTQA010000021.1:0-59544 GCF_984394615.1 Spongiibacter sp.
GGGTGTATGACCCGCATGTGCCGCCCCGGCCATCGCCATTGCGCTGTGGTCCATGCCCATGTCGCGGTGATGTAACCGCGGGGCGTGATCCATGGCGGGAATCTCGGCCTGCCACTCACTGTTGGGGCTGAGTGTGGCGCAGGCGTAGCCGCTGCGATCGATACTCTGGGCAAACAAGGTGTAAGCGCGATCGGCACTGGGGCGAACCAGAACATCGTAGGTTTCCGCTGGTGCAATACGGAATTCGTCTACGGTGACCAGCTCGACATTCTGCCCGTCGGCAGCGACTACGGTCATTTCCAGGCCGGGAATGCGCAGGTCGAACAGCGTCATTGCCGCCGCATTGATAATGCGCAGGCGGACCGTTTCCCCTGCCTTGAACAGCGCGCGCCAATTGTCATCGGGGCTGTGGCCGTTGACCAGAAAGGTGTAGGCCAGACCGTTGATATCGGCGATATCGCTGTCACTCATGCGCATGCGATTCCACATCGCGCGATCCTGCCAGGTAGCACTCAAGCCCTTCTCCCGCAGGTCTTGCCACAGATCGCCCACGGTGCGCTCGCGGCGGTTGTAATAGTGACTCTGCTTTTTCAGCCGGGCATACAGGGCTTCCGGTGCCTGATCGGTCCAGTCTGACAGCACCACCACATGCTCGCGGTCAGCCTGTACCGGGTCGGGTTCTGCCGGATCGATAACAATGGCGCCGTAGACGCCCGTCTGCTCCTGAAAGCCCGAATGGCTGTGATACCAGTAGGTGCCGCTTTGCTGCACATCAAATGTGTAGTCGTAGTAGCTGCCGGGCTTTATTCCGGCGAAGCTCATACCCGGCACACCGTCCATATTGCTGGGCAAAATCATACCGTGCCAGTGAATCGAGCTGTCGGCTGCAAGATGGTTGTGTACCCGAAGATGCACGCGCTCGCCTTCTTTCCAGCGCAGGGTCGGAGCGGGAAGCGAGTTGTTGACGACGGTTGCCAGCGCGTCGCGCCCGGTAATGTTCACCGACTGGTAAGCAATATGCAGATCGAAGCGTTGACCGCGCAGCTCGGGTACCTGGCCGGGCTGGCGCTGTGGCGAGCGCGCCAGCACGCTGCCCGGAGACAGGCCAAGCAAGGCCGCGCCCGCCGCCGCGCCGGTAACAAAGCGGCGGCGGGGCAGGGGAGTCGAGAGTATCTTGCTCATGATCCCTCCTATGGCTGCAGCTCGGTAATGCGTTCGTAAACGCGGTGCTGGCCATCTTTGCTGAGCAGAATGACGGCGTAGGGATCCAGACGTTCGCCCATTTCCATGCCGGGGCTGCCAATGGGCATGCCGGGTACACTCAGCCCATACGCGCCCTCGGGCGGGGCTGCCAGAAAGCGCCCGATGGTGGCGGCAGGGACGTGACCTTCAAAGACATAGCCGTCGATCGTCCCGGTATGGCAGGACTGCAGCTCATTGGGGATACCCAGTTGCGTCTTGATGGTATGCATGTCCTGACGGTTATGCAGTTCAGTCGCAACGCCCGCACGATTGATATGTTCGGCCCAGGCCGTACAGCAGCCGCAAGTCGGACTTTTATACACGGTCATGCTGGTGGTCTCGGCCAGCGAGGTATTGGCTGCCCAAAGGCATAGCAGGGCAATGAGGAATCTCGGTAGTCGTGTCATGGTATTTCACCTGTGTTGAAGCGATATGTTGGTTTTGCGCTCAGGGCGCGGGCAATCAACCAAACAGGTGAATAGGCGGCCTCAGTCGGCGAGTCGGGGGGACATGCTTCAGGGCATCTGGCGGGCGGTTGAACTTCGCCTGAATGACCGCCTGCCCGGGAATTGTCATCGATGACAGCAAGCTCAATTGACAGCCGATACTGCACTGACAGTTGTCTTCACAGCAGCTGTTGTCCTGAGTGTGCTCTGAACTGTGGGGCGCCATAGCGTGAGACATTGTTCCATCGCAGCAATCGTGTGCGCTGGCCGCATGCGTATCGCCCATCCTCATCGCGGATGCCGGTGCCTCGTCATGGGCATGCATAACATGTGCGTGACTCGCAGGCACCAGCGCCGCCAGTAGGGGCTGGCAGAGCAGAAGCAAGATACTGAGCAGGGCGATACGAGGCATTGTGAAAGTATACGTCAGCAGCAAAAAAATAGTTGCGAATCGAGTGCCGAGTGTAGGCCTTGAGTCCACTTCAGGGTCAAGTCCTGTTTTCTACTGGTTTTTGTCGCGCAATTACGGCAGCGTTACCGCTCGTCAAAACAATAACAGATAAGGTTGATTGAGATGCGCATTTTACTGCTGATTCCCCTATTGCTACTGGTGGCGTGCTGGGAGCGACCGCGCCTGATCAGCGACTGCGAAGACGTGGGGGATCGCCTTGCGCTCTGTGGTTGGCAGAAGCCCGAAGACATGGAAGTACTGGGGGATCGTCAGACATTAATCGTGAGTGAAATGGAAGCCCACGGCAGCGGCAAGCCCGGTGCGCTGGCGCTGTTCGATACCGGGAGCGGGGAAAAGCGTCGCATCGACCTTGGACTGGCGGTGAAGACGCCCAGCGAACCCTGGGGGAGTGCGGAATGCTCCGCGCCCGATATCCATCATTTTGCCCCTCACGGTATTTCCCTCTCCGAGCGCCCTGATGGCCGACAGCAGCTGCTGGTCATCAATCATGGCGGCCGGGAATCCATTGAATTTTTCGAAATCGAGGGTAGAGGCTTGCAAAGCCAGTTGCGCTGGCAGGGCTGTGTTATTCCTCCTGAGGGCAGCAATCTCAACGATGTTGTCGCGTTGCCGGAGGGCGGTTTTATGGCCAGCCATATGTACCCCCGTGGCGACACCCCTGTGGGTGAATTGGGGTGGCAGGAAATCACCGCGCTTGCAGGCTTCAACCCGGGCCGCATTCTCCATTGGGATGGACAGGATTTCAGTGAACTGCCCAACTTCAAGGGTGACTACCCGAATGGCATACAGCTGTCAGCCGATGGCAAAAGCCTGTTCATCAACCTGTGGGCGGGCTCGCGTGTACAGAAGCTCGATCGCTTCACGGGTGAGCTTTTGGGCGAAGCGGAAGTGAAGAGCCCCGACAACAGCGAGTGGGATGCCAGCGGCAAACTGCTGATTGCCAGCCACGACCTGAGTCTATGGGACTTTGTTATCTGCCTAGGGGCCGAGCAGGGGGCTTGTCCGGCCAAGTTCCGTATTGTGCGACTTGATCCGGAAACCATGCAGACCGAGGTCGTCCTCACCCAGCAGGGCGCGCCGATGGGAGCGGGAACGGTTGCTCAGCAGGTGGGAGATCGCCTTTACATCGGCTCCTTCATCGGCGACCGGATGATGAGCGTCCCGTACGTGGCCAAGTAGCGGGCCGCATTGCTCAAATCTCGTACAAGGCGAGGATTTTTAAGCTTTTTTTAAAAAATGCGTTGACAGCAAAATGGCCCTTGAATATAGTACGCCACCTCGACGCGCTCGTAGCTCAGCTGGATAGAGTACCTGGCTACGAACCAGGCGGTCGGAGGTTCGAATCCTCCCGAGCGCGCCACTATTTAAAAACCCGGCCTTGTGCCGGGTTTTTTTATGGCTGAATACTTCTCTCTCCTTACGTCCATCCTGATGTATGACCCGCACGGACATTTCTCGCGATCGGGCCGCAATCATATTGGCAAGCCCCTGTGATTTGTCACTGTTCCCAAGTCATGATTGTTGCTTGCCGACTGTCGAATTGTGACGCATAAGAATTGACCGATTGTCGATGGCATCGGACACTAGGGTGCTTTGGGTAATTCCCATTATCTTGGAGACTAAGGATGGTATTTCTAGCAAACACGAAGACACCGTTGTCGCTGCGTCATGACGACAAAAAGACTATTTTGAAAAGTACTTTCGCGATGCGGCGGCTCGCGACAGCATCGAGAGCGGCAGTATTGGGCCTGTGTCTTGCTCAGGCGGGTATGGCAAATGCCGCAAGCAGTGGTTGGCAAGTGAACTACAGTGGTGACCTGAATGGTTCAGTCGGCGGCGGCATTGTGGTGCCCGGCGGGACACCGATGGTGTCGATGGTTCGCGGTGCCAGCATGTCGAAAGACATGAAATCAATGGGAACTGCAGAGTTATCGGCGAGTATCATGTCACTACCCGGGCAGGCGCCGTCGCTTAAGCAGCTCGATGTCACGCTTGAAGACGGTACGTCCTGTCGCTTGCAGGGAGATGGCAGCGAAGCCGTCACCGTAAACAGTTTGGACCGTAAAACTTATGACGTCGCAATGGCGGCAACGTTGTCTTGCGCTGGTGGTAAGACGGTGAAGGTCGACGTTACTGCCAGAAAGTAACAGCTTCTCAAAAAACGTCAGGGCGTGACCGAGGTTGCATCCTGACGTTCCCTAGCGGGACCTACCAATCCACACTCACACTGGCAAACACACTGCGTCCCGGATTCTGGCTGGGGTTGTAGGTGCCGGGGAACAGCGCCGTATCAATGACCTGATTCAGACGGCGTTCGTCCGTGAGATTTTTGCCACCGATAGTCAGTGCCCAGCCCTGCAGGGCATGACGCAGGGAGATATTCCCGGCGTACTGGGTGGTGTCGGGAATCTCTGTGTTGGGGTCGAGGTCGGTGTCGGTGAAGTGTTCGCTGCGGTACTGGATATTCAAGGTCGCTTTCAGTTGCAGATTGCCGAAACTGTATTCCAATGACGGGCTCAGGGTGGCGCTGACTTCCGGTGCAAAGGCGAGGGTTTTTCCGCTCAGGTCCTGCTGGGCACCCATGCCCATTGTGATCGGTGCCGGGGCTGAGTCGTAGTCTTTGTAGCGGGCGCGCAGGTAGCCAATGGAGGCATCGATGCTCAGCGGTGTGTAGGGTGTCAGCCATTGAATGTCAGTTTCCAGACCTTCTGAGTAGGCGGCAGCGGCGTTATTGACGTCGAAGAACAGGCCGTTAAAGGCGAGCACTTGCAGGTCGTCGAAATCCATGCGGTACAAGGTGGCGTTAAATTTGAGGGTGTTGTCCAGCAGTTGGCTGCGCATCCCCAGCTCGATGGAGCGCGCCTGCTCCGGCTCGTATTCCAGGCCTTCGCCGGAGAAGGAGATGGCGTTTACGCCCCCGCTTTTGAAACCCATGGAGGCGGCGGCGTAAAAGGAAATGGCATCGGTGAGGTAATAGCTGAGCGACAGCTTGGGTGACAGCTTGCTCTCTTTGCGCTCAATGGTGCCCGGTGCGTAATCCTGGCCGCCGACCAGCGTGGCCGTCAGGCAGGGCAGTAGCCCTTTATTGGTACAGACTGCGGTGCCGGTGGGCGTGGATTTCTTGGTTTCCGAGTTGTAGCGCAGCCCCGGTGTCAGTACCCACTTGTCGGTAATGTCCCAGGATACCTGACCGAACAGGGCGACAGCTTCCGTGTCCTGAAAGTAGTCGAAGCGGTAGTAGTCGGTTTCATTAATCAGGTCTGTCAGCGGCGGAACGAGGCCACCGAGCAACCCGCCCAGTGGATTGCCGGGCACATCCAGGCTGCCGGTCAGCATTTGCTGGGCGTCCTTGGTGACCAGGTAGGAGGCGATGTCCTGACCCACGATAATATCGGCGATGATATTGAAGTCGGACTGAAAGTAGTAGGCACCGGCAATAAACTCGACGCTCTGCCCGAGCCCGAACAGGCTATCGGCGCTGCCACTGAAACGCCATTCCAGCGAGGTTTGGCGGTAGTCGTCCACTTCGTCCAAATTCAGCAGATCGGCAGGGGAGACATCGAGATCCTGACTTTGCTCCACGTCCAGCCATGACACCGCCGCGATAATGGTTGTGTCCAGCGCATTCAAGCCACCGACGGGGCCGATATCCCAATTTGCTTTCAGGCTCAGAGTATCGGAGCCCTGATAGAGCGTACCGGGTTCGCTGAAACTGGTCTGGAAGTCATAGGGATCGTCTTCGATCTCGGGGTCGAAGTTCTGCAGGTAGTCCCGCGTATCCTGATCCAGCGCCATCAACTGCCGGGGCCAGAAGTTGACGTGGGTATCGGATTGCTGGGCAAGCAGCTCCAGGCTGAGATCATCGCGGGGTTGCCACTCCAGTTTCAGACGCCAGGCCTGCTGATCGCGGTCGTCTTCTTTACGGTCCAAAAAGGTGTTTTCCAGTCGCCCATCGCGCTGCCAGTCCAGCACGGCGATGCGCAGGCCGAGGCTGGGCGAGAGGCGGTAGCCGAGTGCCGCTTCAAGCCGTTGTTCGCCGTATTCTTCGTGTTTATAGGCCAGTCTGCCTTCACTGCCGACGTTGGCCGGTGCGCCGCGGCTGGCGACGTTGAAGACCCCGGCAATGGTGTTTTTGCCGAATAGCGTGCCCTGGGGGCCGCGCAACACTTCCACGCGATCGAGGTCGTACATCGATTCGCTGAAATACGAGGGACGGCCGAAGAAGACTTCGTCCTGCACCAGCCCTACGGCGGGCTCAAAGCTGGGGTTGAAGCTGTTGGTGCCGAAGCCGCGGATAAACACCTGCGGCGAGGAGGGACTGGTAAATTCCACCCGCACATTGGGCACGTAGGTGGAGACTTCCACGAGGTCTCCTATCGCATTCTCCTGCATGAAATCGCCGGACAGGGCGCTGATGGAGATGGGCACATCCTGCAGGCTCTGCTGGGATTTCTGGGCGGTCACCACCACTTCTTCGATGACGCGTGCGGGTTTATTCGGCTGTGCCAGCGCCGTGCCGGACAGCGCCAGGGTGGCAACGGCCAGACTCGCCGGCACCTGTCTCAGGCGCGAGGCGCGATGGGCGGTATTCTTAGTCATGGCGTACTCCTTATTGTTGTTATCGGCCTGCGCTTACAGCGTGGTGATGATGAGCAGGGCGCCCGTCAGTAATAGCAGGGTATAGACCAGTTGCTTGAATCGGTTCTCGTTGACCCGGTGATGCAGAAATTCGCCAATCACTACACCGGCCAGCAGCACTGGCAGCATCATGCCAATGCGGGGCAGTGCTGGTAGCAGGCTGCCATCGAGTGCAAAGACCACTGTCAGCAGGCCGTTCAGGCTCAGCCAGACGCTGATGAGCGTGGCGCGAAAGGCCGATTTCGACAGTTGCGTGCCGGTCAGCGCGTAGACCAGCAGCGGTCCGCCCGAGGCGAACAGGCCGTGGGTGATGCCCGCGATCAACATCCAGCTACGGGTCCACCCGCTGCCGTGCTGACTGACCTTTAATCCCCGGATGCTGCGCCACAGTTCTCTAGCCGCAAACCAGATAACCAAGGCGCCAAACAGGATTTGCAGGGTGTTGTCACCCAGTGCCGGGCGCAGCAGATAGCCCAGCAGTGTGCCGCCCACCATCAATGGCAGAATCATTTTCAGCAGGGTCGGCCAGTGAATATGCTGGCGGTGGCGAATGGCGAGATAGCTGGTCATACAGATGTTCAGCGGCACCAGTACCGGTAGCATGGCGTCTATTGGCAGCAGCAGGGCGCCCAGTGAAAGCGCAATGACAATGCTGCCAAAGCCGGTAATGGCCTCGATGCCAAAGGCGATAAAAATACACAGGCCCAGCCACATCCATGGGTCCATTGTGGTCTCCAAGCTCAAATCTGTTGCAATTCCACCGCAAACTTGCGGCGCATCAGGGTGTGAAACAGTCCGGGGGCCAGTCGCCACAACAGGCTTGCCAGCCAGATTCCCCGGTGCGGAAAGAGCTGAGCCTGACCGCGATCCATGGCGCGCAGAATCGCCGTCGCCAGCGGGGCGGCTTCGCCTATGCCACCGATGGTGGAGCGGGCGTGTTGCGCTTTGCCGCCATCGGCGCCCAAGGCATTCTGCTCAATGGAGGTGTTCACAAAAGCGGGGTAGACCATCAACACCTTGACGCCATTGTCTTTCTCTTCCGCGCGCAGCACTTCAAAGAACTGTCCCAGCGCCGATTTGGCGCTGCAGTACGCCGCCCGGCCCAGCACCGGCATCCAGCCCGCCATTGAACCGATATTGATAATGCAGCCGCGCTGTTGGCGCAGTGCGGGAAGCAGGCCGACCGCCAGCTCAACCGGTGCCTGCCAGTCGATGGCCATGACCTTGCGAAACACTTTGGGGTCGGTATTGCCTGCCAGTGAGCGATGGGTGATCCCCGCGTTATTGATCAGTACATCCAGTTGCGGCAGCTGCTGTGCTGCGTCGAGGGTGGCGGCAATGCCGCTGGCTTCGGACAGATCCGCCACGCAGCTCAACACCCGCGTCGGATCATTGAGTGTGGCCTCGCGCTGCGTGAGCAACGCGGCATTGCGATCGACCAGCAGCAGCCGGTCGCCCCGCGCGAAACACTGCTGCGCCAGTTCCCAGCCCAGTCCGCTGGCGGCGCCGGTAATGAGGACGGATTTCGTCGGCGCTGTCATCGAAACGGCCATCAGAGTTGTCCTCGCTGGCGGGCGTGATCTAGAAACAGTTCGAAGGTTTGCGCGGAACTCAGTTGTGGCTGGTAACCGAATTCTTCTTTGAGTCGGCGGTTACTCAGTACCGGGCGGTAGCGCAGAAACTTGACCTGCACCGCAGAATAACGGCTCAGGCGCAGTGCGTGGCCAACCGTCAGCGCGGCGCGAATCAGTCCGGCCGGTAAATTAATCAGGGGCTTGCGCAGTCGCTGAGCGACTTCGCTGATGGTCAGCGCGCCGTCGCCCGCAAGGTTGTAGATGCCCTCGCGATGTTCCCGCAGACCTTTTTCGATCACGGCGACCAGGTCTTCGTCCCAGATAAACACGAAGGGCGATCGGGAACCGCGAATGCCCAGTACCCGTTTTTTCTCGAACAGATTGGTAATCTGATTGCGGGTGTTTTTGCCGAGTACGGTGCCGGGGCGCAGCACCAGTTGCTTCAGTTCCGGATGCGCTTGGCGAACCTCGGCCAGATACTGCTCCACCAGATATTTGTGCCAGGAATAGGGGATTTCGCGATTGCCGCGCAGGGCGTCCTGTTCATCCAGCCATTCCGGTGAATCGGGGTGATAGCCGTAGGCGGCGCCGGAGCTGGTGACAATCAACTGACTGACACCATTGGCAAGACAGGCTTCGACCACATTGCGAGTGCCGTTCACGTCGATATCGTAGTCGCGCTGTTCGTCGCCACTGCTTTCCAGCACCGAGGCGAGATGAACGACCTGAGTCACACCATATTCGCGAATAATATTCGTCAGCACGGCGTCGCGAATATCGCAGCAAATGACTTTGCCATAGGCCTGTTGTGGTTCGCGGATATCCACGCCCACCACGGTGTGCGTTTTACTCAGGCGCTCGGCCAGTTTGCTGCCTATATAACCGGCGGCACCGGTAATCAAGATGACGTCAGACATGTCGCCTCCGCAGTTTTTGACCAGTAGAGCGCGAGCAGCAGGCCGACCAGCAGATGCCAGAAGCTCCAGAACCCGGCAATCAGCATCATGCCGCCAGCGTTGGGGAAGAAGGTAAATATGATCGACAGCCCCAGCGCGGAATTCTGAATGCCGACTTCCATGGTGACGGCGCGGCGCTCGTTTTGAGGCAGGCGAGCGGTGCGGCTGGCAAGATCGCCGAGCAGCAGAGCGCCGAGGTTTTGCAGGGCGACAAAGATTAGTATCTCGTCGGCGTACTCCGCCGCTGCCTGCTGATTGTTGATAAAGGCAATCGCGACAAACACCACGAAGACCATAAGCGTGACGACGCGCATCGGTTTCTCCGCACGCTCGGCCCACTGCGGGTGGCGCTTGCCCACGGCCATACCCAGCAGCATGGGAATCACCAGTACCAAGGCGACCAGCGTGAGTATGCTGAGCGGCTCGAGGGAAATATCCTGTAACAGTGGCCGGGTAAGCGGGTTGAGGTAGCCGTAAAGCGCAAAATTCAGCGGTGTCATGACGATGGCCGCCAGGCTGGAGACCGCCGTCATACTGATCGACACCGGCACACTGGCGCGGCCGATCCAGGTCATGATGTTGGAGAAGGTGCCGCCGGGACAGGAGGCGATCAGGATCATCCCCAGTGCCAGTTCCGGTTCAACCCCGAACCACCAGGTCAGGAGGCCGGTGGCTGCGGGCAACAGCAGGAATTGCGCAATCAGACCAGCGACGGGGGCTTTGGGTTTGCGAATGACCCGCAACAGGTCTTCACCTTTCAGTCCCATGGACACGCCAAAGATCATGCCGGCGAGAATGCCGTTGAGAACGATCAGGTTCTGGGTGCTGAAACTGATGGGAACCGATTCATACATAACAGCGTCTCTCGCGTCTGGGCAGGGTTAAACTGCGTTTGCCGAGCGCGATGTGCGGTTATCCAGATCTGCCCTCAGCGAGGCCGTGTGTTGCTTCAGCGCTTTGCGATAGCTGTCCTTGTGAACGTAGTAAGCCATGCGCTCCAGCTTGAGATAGTTATAGCCGCCATCCAGGCGTTCGCCACCAAACTGGCGAATGCGGCTTTGCAGCGCGGCGGCAGAGGCTTTGCCGTCGCGCAGTTGGCGAATATACAGCGCAACCATTTCCGCCTGTTCATTGCGACCTTCCCATCCGAGGCCGGTGGCTTCAATCATGCCCATCAGAAACAGATTGTCGCGCTGCGGATGAAAGCAGTTCAGGTAGAGCGACGGCGCATCGCCATCGCGCCAATTGAGCAGGGCTTTGTCGATAAACGGATAATGCAGAAGGTAGCCGGTAGCCATCAGAATCAGGTCGTAGTCCTGCTGGTGGCCGTCGCTGAAGGTGACGGTTTTGCCGTTTACGCTGTCGATGCCCGAGCGTGCCCGGATATCGCCATGACCGAGGTGGTGCAATACCAAGGAATTGATGACCGGATGAGACTCATACATTTTGTAGTCGGGGTCGGGCAGGCCGTAGTCTGAGGGCTTGCCCACCACCATGCGTACCATGGCCGCATCGACTTTCTGTTTCATGGCGCGTGGCAGCGGTGTTTTGCCGCCCAGCGTGTCGGTGGGGCGGCCCGCAATAAACTTCGGCAGGAAGTAGTAACCGCGGCGCACGGAAATATCCACGCTGCTTGCACGGTGCACCGCATCGACCGCGATATCGCAGGCGGAATTTCCGCAGCCCACCACCAGCACGCGTTTGTTCGCAAAGACGTCGGCGCTGCAATACTGCGCCGAATGCATCAGTTCGCCCTCGAACTCACCGGGTAGGCTCGGCATATTGGGCTCATGCAGCGTGCCATTGGCGATCAGCACGCCATCAAAAGTCTCGGTTTTTTCAATGCCGTCTTTTGCGGAAGTCAGCGACCAGCTGCCATCGTCGTTGGGCGCCACAGACAGGACGCGGGTGTTAAAACGGTAGTCGGCATAGAGATCAAAATGTTTGGCGTAATCGCGAAAGTACTGACGCAGCTCGCTGTGATGGGGGTAGGGTGCACCATCTCCCATGGGAAATTCCGCGTATTCCGTCATTCGCCGCGACGAGATCAAATGGGCCGATTCGTACATGGTGCTGTGGGGGTTGTCGATATCCCAGAGACCGCCCACATCGGCGTGCAGCTCAAAGCCGACAAAGGGAATATGGTATTTCTTCAGATTGCGAGCGGTGGCAAGCCCCATTGGGCCTGCGCCAATAACGGCGTACATGCTGTCGACTCCGGGCAAGTTGTTATGCTTTTATGTCTCGGTTAGCGCGAGAATAAGAATACGCATTCCCGGCAGCCCTGTGATGGCTTATTCGGGACGCAGTAAGGGCGATTCAGGACAATGTTAGAACAGACATCAGTCACTCTGTCGTATACCCAGGGCATTCTGCAGGCGGCGGAACGCAACGGGATTTGTCTGCCGTCTGACTTATGTCAGCAGGCGACGGCCCAGGGGCGAACGCCCATGCATATTCAGGACGAGGTGTGGGAGCACTACTGCGCAGCGGCCGACGACTCGCTGGCGGGACTGCGGCTGGGTCTGAATCTTCAGGTTGGCCATCTGGATCTGGTCGGCATGTTGCTGATGAGTTGCGAAACGCAGGGGGAAGCACTGGACCTGCTGCTGGAGTATCACCCCATTGTTGGTGAGGGCGGCGACTTCTCTCTTCGTCACCGCGGACAACACTGCCTGTTGAGTTACGAACCCCACTACCAGATTCGCCAACGCGAGCGCGTCGACGCCGTGCTGGCCTGTGTGCTGAATATGGCGCGTTGGGTGACGGGCGGACATTTTGAAGCCGAGGCCCTGCAGCTGACGATGCCGGAGCCGCCAGCGGAAGAGAAAGCCCTCTACGAAAATTTGCTGGAGGTGCCGGTGAAGTTCGACTAGGACGGCAACGCACTGGTATTTGCTCCCGGCTTGCAAGCCACACCGCTGATACAGGCAAATAAAGCCATGCGTGATCAACTGCGATTGCTGGCCGATCAGATGCTGGCGGAGCTGGAGCGCATCGGCCTGAGCGCACAGGTCCAGAACCTGATTCGCGAGCAGCCCCGATGGGGTAAAGAGCGCATCGCCGAGCAGTTGGGGATGAGCGGTCGCCATCTTGTGCGAAAACTGCAGGAGGAGGGCACCACCTTCAAACTGCTGCGCAGTCGCCTGCTGCAGAAGATGGCAGAGGAACAGTTACTGGCGGGAGAGCCGGTCAGCGATGTCGCGTCGGCATTGGGTTTTTCCGATGAAAGTGCCTTCAGCAAAGCCTTCAAACGCTGGGCGGGGATGACGCCTGCGCAGTTTCGCTGCTGAATGCGGGTGATGGCGCTTATCGACAATCGAAAAGGAGGCGCCGGGTTTTCCGGACACCTCCTTTCTTTCAAGCACCGCAGATGCTTACTTGACGTCGGTCAGTCTCAGGTAGGGGCGCAGTTCATCCCAGCCCTGCGGGAACAGGTCTTTCGCCTCGTCGTTGCTGATGCTGGGCGGAATGATGACCTTGCCACCTGGAGTCCAGTCTGCCGGGGTGGCAATGCGCTTGGCATCGCTCAGTTGCAGCGAGTCGATGACCCGAAGAATTTCCGTGAAGTTGCGACCGACGCTCATCGGGTAGGTCATGGTCAGGCGGATTTTCTTATTGGGGTCGATGATAAACACCGAACGCACCGCGGCAGTTTCGCTTTCACCGGGGTGGATCATTTCGTACATCTGCGCGATTTTATGATCTTTGTCGGCGACGATCGGGAAACGCAGGCTGGTGTTCTGCGTGTCGTTCACGTCTTCGATCCATTTCAGGTGTTCTTCCACTGAGTCGGTAGACAGGCCCAGCGGTTTGACATTGCGGGCTTCAAACTCGCCGGAAAGCTGCGCTGTGCGGCCCATTTCCGTGGTGCAGACCGGGGTAAAGTCGGCGGGGTGGCTGAAGAAAAATACCCAGGAATCACCGGCCCAGTCGTGGAAATCAATATCACCGCTAGTGGTGGCAATCTGGAAGTTGGGGGCGGTATCACCAAGTCGTAAGCTCATTATATTCACTCCATTGTGGGTAGCATGAGTAGTGCGTGTCTGTGTATATACTTTTACGGAATATGTTAATAACCGTAAAGAATATTATTCCTATCGAAACGATAGGCGTTTGATCGGTATCAAGCATTGTGCAATGGCTGGCGTTGCACGTTAAGGCTGTGAGGTATTCCGGTATTCAGTGAGAAGGAAACGTGGGGCGCCTGTTGCCAAGGCAAACGCTTCTCGTGTTATAGACGCTGGGTGGTGTCAGTGCAATGCGACGGAGTGGTGAAGCGCTCCCCGTAGACGGGGAGCACGATATCAGCAGGTAGTTGCCTCAGAAAGTGTAGCGCGCGCTTACGGCGACGGAGCGACCCGGTTCCAGCAGTGGTTTCACCGTGGTGAATTCCTGTCCGTAACTGGCGCGATCGGTGTACGCGCGGTCTATCAGGTTATCGACCTCCAGTCGCAGCGACAAACAGGAAAGGACGGCATAGTCGGCGTAGAGATTGACGACCGTGTAGCCCTTTTGCTTGGCGCCACTGTCGCGGGTGTCGTCATTGCCCAGTGCAACTTCTGCGCTCATTCCCAGCATCAGTTGGTCCGCCAGCAGTTTGAGTTTGCCATTCAGCGTGATCAGCTTGCCGAGCGGCGCGGTAAAGTAGTTGCCGTCGTAAGAGCTTGCCGGTTCGCCATCTTTCTCAGACTCGATGTCGGCGTATTTGAGAGAGAGCTCAGTGAGCGCAGTGTTATAGCTGAGGGCGAGGTCATAGCCGTCAATGTCGAAGTCAGCGACCAGCGCAGAGCCACCGCTGTAAGACGGTACACGGCCATTTTCGATCTTGGTGCGGTAGCGGTTGGCTTCCACCATGATATCCCCCAGCAGCAGGCGCAGGCCGACGGTATAGTTGCTGGCATCAACGGCGTTCAGATCGCGGTAATCCCAGGCGCTGTTCAGGATAAAGTTTTCGGCTAAGGCTATCCCGCCCCACACCTTGGCATACCCCGCGTTGACGCTGAGCATATTGTTGACGCGATAATCGGCAAATACATTGCCGCTGCTGCCGGAGTCACTGTGATCCGAGCCGTCAGTGCCGGTAAACGACTCTCGGTCATGCCGTAGACCATAAGACAGATCCAGTGTGCCGTCTGCCAGCGTTTGCCGAAGCTGAACAAAGGCCCCGGTGTTGTCGGCCTTCTCTTCAAGGGTAGGGGAGCCGGCGGACATGAATGCCGCGCGGTCATCGTAGTAATCCAGGCCAGCAGTGATCTCGCCAAAACGGCTGTGAAAGCGGTTTTTCACGGTTGCGGACTGGCTTTCCGTCAAACCGGTGTACACCAGTGTGGTGCTGGGGGCGGCAAGCGGGTGTTCGCGCGTTTCCAGCTCCGTCTCACTTTTGGCCAGCGTAATGCTGGGGTTCCAGAGGCCGCTGCCGGTTTCACGGCTGTAGTTAAAGGTCGTGTTCTCTCTGGTGAGATCATAGACCCGTGACTCGGGGACCGGGCGCCCCGCCGTCAGTCCGACAAAGTTGGCGCGATAGGGGCGAAGTGAGTTGTCATTGACCCGCTCATGAGACAGTTCGAAGCGGTCCTGTTGCTCGGTTTCGTAGGCAACCTTTATCAGTCGACTGAGCAAGTCGGGAGCGGTAAAGCGTACCGTGTCTCCCTCGCCATTCTCATAGCTGTTGCCATTGCTGTGATTGATGAAAGCCAGTGCTTCCAGCCCCCCGCTTTTACCGTACAGCGAGCCCGCCGTGGTGAGTTGGTCGCCGTTGGACGCATAGCGGCCATTCAGAAAGCCGCCAAGCGATTGACCGGGTGTGAGCACATCGGCGACATCGACAGTTTCATATTTCAGGCTGCCACCCAGAGCGCCGGGGCCGTCGTCGGCCGCCGAGACACCCGCGGAGGCACTCGCCGCTTTTAGCAGTGCCGGATCAATCAAGTTGGTGGCGTTGTGGTGAAAGACCTTGTTGTTCTGGCGTGCGCCATCGACCGTGACCAACATGGCACTTTCTTCCACGCCGCGGACATAGACTTTCTGATTGACGGGGATCGAGCCGCCGACGGCAACGGCAGATTGATCGCGAAATACGTCCTTAATACTTTGCGGTTGCTGTGTCTGCAGCTCCTCATAGTTATAGCCGAGGGTGGTTTGGGTGCTGGCGGGGCTGGAGGCGCTGATGGTCAGGGGCGGCAGAGTCGTCGTGCCTTCCTGCGTCTGGCGAATACTGTAACCGCTGCCATCCTGTCGGGTCGCGGTAAGTGACGTTCCCGCCAGCAGACGCATCAGCGCGGCATCCACGGTGAATTCTCCTTGCAGCCCCGCGCTCTGCTGGCCGCGGACCAGCTCACTGGGAAACATCAGAACAATGCCCGCCTGGCGTCCCAGCGCATTCAATGCCTGCTCGAGTGTGCCTGCAGGAATCTGATATCGCTGGACGACCGTTTGCGCGGACGCCGCCTGGGCGGTGATGGGCAGCGCCAGAGGGGCACTTAACGCCAGCGCGATAAGCGATGGGCGAAACAGGTGCCAGTGAGAAAATTGCGATGACATGATGTGATCCTTTCGACAATGAAATAGAGGTGCTTACCTCTACTTGTCGGATGAGCGCCGAAAATGGCTCAGCGATCTCAGTATTTTTTTAAGCGGGCAGGAGCGTGATCCAGTAACGGGTGACGCGTCGTTGCCGGATAGGCAGCGCGTCACTTAATGCTTCCAGCACCTGATCGGTTTGGCTGATCGGATAGGTGCCGGAAACCGGATAGGCGGCCAGCGATGGATCGAGGCGAAGGATACCGGGGCGGTAGCGTTGCAGCTCGGCGATAAACTCGGCCAGCGGCATGTCGCGAACCACTATCATGCCGTCAATCCAGGCGGCTTCGTCCTGACGCACTGCTGTTAAAGGGGACCACTCATGCGCGGTGAAACGGGTGGCTTGGCCTGCGCTGATCAGACAACTGCTTGAGGCTTGCGCGGGGCGTAACCGTGCTTCTCCCTCATAGACTGCCAGCCGGCAGTTATCCTTGAACTGGCGTAGCGCCAACCGGGAGCCAGGAGACAGTTGAATGTGGCCGTTCGGGCTAAGCAGGTTTATTGGCTCGTCGCCGTTTGCCTTGCTGGAGACATGGATTTCTCCCTCCAACAGTGACAGCGTCGAGTGTGAGTCGTCCAGTTGAATGGCTGTGTTGCTGTTTAATACCACCGTTGTGCCATTGTTGAGCGTCAACCTGCGTTGCTCGCCGGTCGCGGTGTAGATATCTGACTGCCATTGCCGGATCAATCCGCTTTCTCGGCTGACGTAGGCGACGGAGCTGGTGATCAGTATTGCCGAGAAGCCTTTGAGAACCGTGCGGCGTGAAGGACTTGTCGCCGTCAGCGTATCTTGAGCCAACTGGGCGTGTTCGGGGTTTGCCAGCAGGCCGAAGCGACCACTGAGCTGTTCAACCTGCTGCCATGCCTGCAGGTGCTCGGGGGAAGCCGCGCACCAGTTGGCGATGTCTGCCCGGATTTTTTGAGGTTGCTGCGCGTCCTGCAGGGCCAGAATCCACTCAACCGCTTGCTGGACAACGTCGGGCGCAAAGTCATTTCGGATATGGCGGCTCCCTGGCGATTTCTGTGCTTGCATCAGTGGTCGCTGTCCAATGCGAAATAACATTGCGTATAGGCGCGGACCAGATGGCGCTTGACGGTACTCAGTGATATTTCCAGCTCCTCGGCGATCTGGTGCTGTTTGCGCCCGCTGAGTTGTGCCAGTAAAAATGCCCGTTTGACGACGATGGGCAGGCCGGACAGACGTCGATCTATCTCTACAAGGGTTTCCAGCAACAGGTGCTTCTCTTCCGGTCCGGGAGCGTATTCGTCGGGCCGGTTTGCCAAGGCTTCCAGATAGGCTTTTTCAATGTGTTCGCGGCGCCAGTGATCAATCAAAACGCGCTTGGCAATGGTTTGTAGGTAGGCGCGTGGCTGTTTTAAAGGCGTGTATTCCCCTCGCGTCAGCAGGCGCAGGAAGGTGTCGTGCATCAGGTCGGCGGCTCTGTCGCTGCATCCCAGCTTGCCACCCAGCCAACGCTGTAACCAGTTGTGGTGGTCGCTGTATAGATCACGAACGTTGGCAGTTATGGTGGCATCGGTGCCCGGCACAGCGGCTTCCTCTGAAGATCTTTTTAGATGATAATGATAATAAGTCTCATTATATGGCTTGGGCGTGTACCGATGCAATCGCTGTCGTTTCTGCAGGGAATGGCCCGAATGCAGAAGCCCGCGGGCGAGAGCCGTTGAGGCGCGGCTAGCGCTGGGCGGTGATGGCTGCGCACTATTGGGTCTGATACAGTAAAAACAACGGTGCAGAGGGAGTCTGCGCCACAGTGTGCTGACAGGGATGTGATGATTTTGATACCGCTTCTGCGTATACCCCGCTTATTGATTCTCTGCTTTCCCTTGGGACTGTTAGCCGCTGAGACGCCTGCCAGTTGCGAGTCCTACGCGCACCCTCAAGCCCTTACCGCCACACTCCAATACACTCAGCGACTCGCCATGGATAAGCAGTTTGACGCGGCAATCGGTGAACTTGATCGCGCGGTGCAAGCCGCGGATTCGCCGAATACGGAAGCCTCGCTGCTGATGTTTGCCGGCAGTCTGTCTCGTGCATCTGGCGACTTGGCGCGGGCTCACGAGTATCTGGCTCGGGCGATGGCGCTCGCGACGCCCTCGAATATGCTGCGACACCAGATTCTGGCAGAGCAGGCTAATGTACTGCTGGACAAAGGGCAGTACGCTGCAGTGCTTGATCTGTATGAAAATGCCGCTGTTTGCGACGGGCCTTTCGTCAAACCCTCCTTCGAGTTGGGGCTGGCCAAGTTGTATCTGCAGGATTATGACGGCGTTAAGCGCATCACCCGGCAAGCCTTCAACTACTTGGAGTCGGTCATGCCGACGCTTCCCTTAGTGCTGGATGCGCCATTTGAGGAAGAGCGCAGATGGGGTGTGCTGGCCATGCATGCAGACTGCTATGGTGAGGCGAAAGCGGCCTGCGCACAGAGCTGGTGGCGTGTTTTACATCTGGTGAATCGCGGGCCGAAAAGTGAATGGGCGAGGGCGTCACTGGAAGATCATGTGCAGCGTTTGGCGTCCTGGCCAGAGGGTGATGCGGCAGTGAGGCGGGCTCGGGCAATCCAATTTTTGGATGGTGAGGGGAAACTGGTTCCAGACAAGCTGCCGCTCGTGCCCCAGACAGATTTTGACGTGAAGTCCTTCAGAATTCCGACGTTACCGCGCAGAGTGGCGAGCGGGGAGAGCTGGGGCTGGGTCGTGCTCCATGTGCTCGTGGACCATAAGGGGCAGGTGGATGACACCGAGGTGATCTTTGCTCGCCCGGCGGGAAAAGGCTTTGAGCGGCCGTCAGAGCGAGCTGCCAGAACCACCACGCTGCGTATGGTGAAGCCCGTGGCGGAGGGTGAAACGGTGCGGGTACTGATGGCGATCATCTATAACCCCGGAGGGGTTATGGTCTGGCCCGCACAGTGACTTCCCTGCTGTTTGATTCGCCGAATCAGCGAATATAGACCGCCTCAAAGCGCGCCAACGGTGCCATGCGCGCGCGGTTAAGGCTCAGTGTTTCGTCGCTGATACTGAAGTTGTCGATACTGCGGAGCATATCCATGAATGCGGCTTCAGTTTCCCGGCGGTCGGGACAGGCCATCATGGTCGATGCCAACTGGGTAAAGCGCAGTCGTGACGCGGCGGCATCCAGCTCATAGCCACCGAAGAAACGGTTGCAGCCAGCGTAGCCCGTGATCCGTCCGGTTTCACTGTCCAGCGAAAAATACGGCGTTTGGGGCGATGGTTCCAGGGCTTTGCCATTGAGTTCCACTAGAGTCCAATAGCGCCCGGTAACGCCATCGGCAAGCTTGTTCAGCGCGTATTGATTGGCAAGAGTCCCATGAATGCCTGCGCCATTCTGATTGAGGTGAAGCAGGCGATTTTCAGCCACGAAATAGCGGACGTCCTGCTCGGGCAGTGTGATGGTGTGACCGGCTTTGTTCCACTCGATGCGCCCCTGAGCCGAGAAAATGTCATCGCTCCGCCCCAGATATTTTGACTGGCTGGTGTAGTGACCGTCGCTGCGCAAAACGACGACAGTTTCTATGCCCTCACAGTCGGCGCAGGGCAGTACGCCGCGATAGACACCCATCCAGTCCAGCGCATTGCGGGCATTGTGCGCCGAGTCGGGGTATTGCTCAGGCGTATTGCTGCAGGCGCTGATCAGCAAGGTGACTGCGATGAAAAGGGATAGAAGAGAAGTGCGTGTTGTCATGGTGAAGTCAGTCTCGAAATGGAATACAGCAAAGTCTATCAATGATAAACGGCGCTTACAGTGACAATCCTGTCGCAGGCGGGTTCCTGCTGGAGCGTGCGGTTTTGATGGTGAGCGGTCGCGTACTTACAATGCGTGAACACGGTGATAGAGAGTCAGGCATAAGGTGAGCGTAATGATGTTAAACGTACTCGTTGTCGGTCTGCTTGTGATGACATCGGCCTGGAGCCAGGCCGATGAAAAGGCCACGGTCGGGTGTCCCACCACGCAGTATGTGTTTAGCTGGAATCTCAGTGGCCCCTGTTTTGACGCCCCCCGTGGCGGCACCACACAGGGAGCGCCGGTGACACTGTCAACTGAGCCAAGTGCAGCCTGGAAGGCGTTGCAGGCACCCGGCTTAAGCGATTTTGAGCGGGATCGCCGGGCCATTCTGGCAATGACAGGGGGCTATCGCGCCAGCTTCGAGTTTGTTGAAACCATGGGATTTAGTGCTGATTACACGCCGGCGCAGCCATATCAAAGCTGGGGAACAGAATATGTCTACGTTGTGGAAGATCGCGGCGACTTCATTAGCCTCCAGCACATCATGGTGATGGTGTTTCAGAATGAGGAAGGTCGTCTCAGTGAGTCGATGGTCATGAAGCACTGGCGTCAGGACTGGCAGTATGAGGGACGAGAGCTGTTGGCCTATGTGGGGAAAGCGCGCTGGCAGCGCCAGCGCCTGAGTCGCTCAGAGGCCAGGGGTCGCTGGGTGCAGAGTGTGTATCAGGTCGATGATTCACCGCGCTATGCTTCGGTGGGACGCTGGCAGCATACCGGTAGTTTTTCCGCCTGGGAGAGTGAGACGACCTGGCGGCCTCTGCCGCGTCGTGAATCGAGTGTGCGGAGTGATTACCAGGTGCTGGAGGGCGTCAACCGACATGTCATTCTGCCAAGCGGTTGGGTGCAGGAAGAAGAAAATCTGAAGCTCGTTCTGGGCGACAAGGCGCAGCCTGCCGCGTATCTCGCCAAAGAACTGGGCAATAATCGATATCAGCGAATAGTAGACTTTGATTTCAGCGAGGGTGATCGCTATTGGCGGGAAACCGGCGCCTATTGGCAGTTAGTGAGACAGCAGTGGACGCAGATGTTTGATGCACATCCGGGCTTCTCTTTGCGCAAAGTGAAAGACGGCAAGCCACTGTTTGCGGCGTTATTTGAATTGGCTGATAAGTATAAGGGCGACGCTTTTTCAGAAGCGCCAGCCCAACGAGCGGTTGCTCAAATACTGGATGATTACCGGCGGGAGTAAGTGCGAGCTATTGCGGGGGGGCTTTTTCCGGCCATCGCCACAGCCAGATTAATACGGCGGCCATACACAGCAGCGTGACGACCACACTGATGCGGTGCGACACGGTCAGCACCAGAACCAGTGCGGCGATACTCATAGTGAAGGTGGTCGCCAGTTTTACTTTGCGAGGCAAATAGCCTTGCTGCCACTGTTCGAGAATCGGACCGAATATCCGGTGCTGCGTAAGCCAATTGTGAAATCGCGGTGAGCTGCGCGCAGCAGCCCAGGCGGCAATCAGCAAAAACTCCGTGGTAGGCAGACCCGGCAAGATCACACCCAACATGGCAATACACAGGCTGACGATGGCCAGCAAGAGCAGCAGGTAGCGCAGCGGACCTTTTGCCTGGGGCGGTGTCACTTCTGGGGTAACCTCAGTTGTCATGATATCGGGCAATAGCGCTCCACGTAGGATAATACCTGAGTGAATGCCGCTTCGGCGCCATTGTTAGCGCGTTGTTGTTCTTTATCGTCCAGCTCAATGGCATCCAGTTGCTGCATAAAGGCGCGCCAGCTAGGCGCTCTTCCTTCAGGATGTGGCGCCAGATGCCGGGCGCCGAAGTCGGCGCTGAGATCCAGTTTGCCCGCCATTTTAAACAGGATGGCGCCACCGAGGTTGGAGCCTTCTTCGACATACAGCCAGCCAATAGCCGTAGGGAGATCGATTTGCTCTCCGAATACCGGGGGCATTTCCGGCTCAGGTAATGTCTGCCCGAGATCTTTCAGATCCTGTGCGACAGCGGCAAATCGTCCCCGTTCTTTGAGACCGGGTAACAGAGTGTTGAGCGAGGTGTTGTCAAACAGGGCGGCAACATCCCGGTGAAAACAGTACTGCACTTTAAGAAAAGCCGCATAGCGCTCGCGGTCCGAAAAGGGGCTGTATGCCATGATGCGCTTGTCCAGCACATCGTGAGTATCGTGGGTCAGGGCGCGGAAACGAGCACAGTGGCCCGGGCTTACAGTGGTGGTCATAGCATCTTCCTGTGATGGTGAAATAGACACTCGCCGAGATTGATTGCGGTCGTGTGTGGATAGCGGTGTCTCAAAAACAGTAAACGAGCGAGTGCGCCGTATTTTTCATCGCATGGATTGCCGTACTGCGGCAGCAGTCCGGTCAGGAGTGGCGCGCGCATCGGTCGCGAGGTACAGCACAAGGTACTGGCTGGTCCGGAGGTCTTTGGACATGGTGAATCAATAAATAGGTATAAAGGATAAAATGAGAATCAATTTCATTTTAGGGTTTGGCTTTCGCAAATGCAAACGGTTTGCGCGGTGTGAAACAGTGCTCTCGTGAAGCCTCGGCAGGCTATTGCCGGTGAGCTGGGGGTATCTCGCTGGTGAGGGGGATAAACGAAAGAAGCAGTGACTTGGCACTGCTTCCGGGAGAGAGGGGCTCTGTGGGCGTTTTCGGTGGGGATTACACCAAAAGCCCGGTCAGACGCCTTGCCTGAACAGGGCCAGTACCAGCAGCAGTGCGAGGAACAGAACGACCCACGCCACCATGCTGCCAATACTTGTGTTGCGCGCCAACAATCCGCTATCGCTGTTCAGCGTGGCAACGCGTTGCAGGAAAGCGCGGAGCCATTGCATGGCGGTGGCGCGGATTCCCTGATCCAGTTTTACGACGACGCTACCCACGCCACTGACGACTTTCGGGGCCAGGCGGCGGTACAGCCAGTCGCTGTCCAGATTTACCGAACGTATTTCCGGCGGGTACCAGCCCTTGCGTATCAGTACACAGAAGGCCAGCGCGGCAAACATCAGCAGCTGCAGCTGGGTGATGACGTGGTAGCTGGTATACGGGGCGTAATCCACCGGGTAGGGCAGAATCGCGTACAGTGGCTCCGGCCAAATGCCGATGCCAATACACAGAAAGGCGGTAATCCCCATCGCCAGCAGCATGTTGAGTGGCGCTTCTTTCACCCGGTGACCCGCATCGTGATAGAAGAAAGAGAAGAACGGCACCTTGATGCCCGAGTGGTCCAGTACCCCGGCTGAGGCAAAGAGCAGCACGCCCCATACCAGCCAATGGTGCTCGGCGGCCGCCGCCGTGAGGATCATTGATTTGGTTACAAAGCCGGAAAACAGCGGGAAGGCTGAGATCGACATGCCGCCGATAATGCAGAATACGGTAGTCCAGGGCATGGACTTGTAGAGACCGCCCAGCTCGCTTGCTTTAACGGTACCCACGCGCAGCAGCACGGCGCCCATCGACATGAACAGCAGTGCTTTGTAGAGGATGTGGGCAAAGGCGTGAGCCGCCGCACCATTCAGTGCCATCTCGGTGCCCAGTCCGACACCTACCACCATAAAGCCGAGCTGGTTGTTCAGGCTGTAGGACAGCACCCGCCGCAGGTCATTTTCGATGACGGCGAAGAAGATCGGGAAGGCGGTCATCACTGCGCCGATGGTGATCAGTATCTCTTCCCCGGCAAAGCCGCGTGCCAGTGAATACACCGCCAGTTTGGTGGTGAAGGCCGACAGCACAACCGTGCCGGTGACGGTAGCCTCAGGGTAGGCATCCTGCAGCCAGTTATGCAGCAGCGGGAAAGCGCACTTGATCCCGAAGGCCAGGAAAATCAGCCAGGCACCGGGGGCATTCAGGCCCAGATGATCGAAGGCCAGCGAACCGGTTTCCCGGTAGTAAATAATCGCCCCGGCCATCAGCAGCAGGCCGGAAATCACTTGAATAATCAGGTAGCGCAGGCCCACCTTGTAGGCGCGCGGTGTGCGATTGGCCCAGATCAGCAGCACCGAGGACAATGCGGTCAGTTCCCAGTAAAGGAACAGGGTCAGCAGATCGCCCGCCAGTACCGCACCGATGGCAGCACCCGCGTATATCAGCGCCGCAGACTGTTGCATCCGGTCTTTTACATGCCAAGCGTAAAGTCCCGCCAGCATGGCGGCAATATGGAAAATCACTCCCCAGACGAAACTCAGACCATCGACTCGCAGAGTGGTCAGGGCCATGCCGTACAGTGTTACGGCACCGTGTTCGCCCTCGGGCAATTGCCAGAGCATCAGCAGGCCCAACGCCGGCGTGACAATCGCCAGCGGTCCCAGCAGGCGCGCGGGCAGTCGAATCGCCAGCAGGCCCGCCAGCATCATCAGCAAGGCGGGGTTCATCAGCCAATCATTCACCATAGTAGTCCTCGCTGCGTTTCAGCAGGCGACGCAGCGCCTTGGCAGAGAACACGATGAAGCAGTAGGCCAGAAAGCCATAACCGGCGTAGAAACCGAACCAGCTCTCGGCCGCAAAATGGGGATGCTTTTCGTAGAAGAACTCGGCCAGTACCAGCAGGCCACAGATGATCCACACGGCATAGACAATCTTGTCGACATTGGCGGGCTTCTCGAACCAGCCCGGCCCGTTGGGCGTTTTCATCAGAGGTTCATCCCTTGCAGAAATTGCTGGATCGCGCCGGCATAGAAAAACAGCAGCAGGCAGCTCAGTGCGGTAAAGCACAGCGCCAGTAACGATGGCCACGGCGCTTCACCGCCGTGATGGTCGTCGTGCCCTGCAGCGGGTTCGCGCAAAAAGGCGCGGGCCGGCAATTCCAGCAGATACACAATGTTCAGCAGAGAACTCAAGGCCAGCACGGCGATAACGAACAGGTGACCGCTGTCCACAGCGCCGAGCATCAGTGTCCACTTGCTCCACGTACCGCCCGTGGGCGGCAGACCGATAATCGACAGCGCGGCAATGCTGAAAGCGGCAAAGGTATAGGGCATCTTTCTGCCAAGGCCGTCGAGTTCGCTGACCAGGGTTTTGTGGGCGGCGACATAAATGGCACCGGCACAGAAGAACAGGGTAATTTTGCCCGCGGCGTGCATGGCAATATGCATGGCGCTGCCGATGACGCCGGTAGCGCTGGCCAACAAGACGCCCAGCGTGATGTAGCCCAGTTGGCTGATGGTGGAGTAGGCCAGTCGCGCCTTGATATTGTCCTGCCGCATCGCGACCAGCGAGGCCAGCAAAATACCGGCGGCGGCCAGGTACAGCAGGTAGTCGGTCATTGCCAGTTCGCTGAGGGTGTCCAAACCGAACACATAGACCAGAATCTTCACGACGCTGAACACCCCGGCCTTCACGACAGCCACGGCGTGCAGCAGGGCGCTGACCGGCGTTGGTGCGACCATGGCGGCCGGCAGCCAGCGGTGGAAGGGCATCATGGCGGCTTTACCGATGCCGAATACAAACAGCGGTAACAGCAGACTTAGCAACCAGACGGGCGCGTCATCCGGCAGAATGCCGCCGGGCGTAAACGAGACAGTGCCACTGATAAAGCTGGTGATAATGATTGCGGGCAGGAAGAAGGCGATAGAGGTGCCCATCAAAATGCCCAAATATACCCGTCCGCCGTGGCGGGCTTTGTCGGTGCCCGCATGGGTGACCAGCGGATAGGTCGCTAACGACAGCACTTCGTAAAACACAAACAGCGTCAGCAGGTTTTCGGCATAGGCAATGGCCATGACGGCCGACAGCGCCAATGCAAAACAGGCGTAGAAGCGCGTCTGGTTCTGCTCGTTGTGACCGCGCATATAGCCGATGGCGTAAATCACCGTTACCGGCCACAGGGAGCTGGCGACCAGCGCAAACAGCAGGCCCAAGGTTTCCACCTCAAAGCTCAGGCCCAGGCCCGGTAGCATGTCCAGCCAATGTGCAGCGGGGGCAGGGCCCTGCTGATGGGCTTGATACAGTGCGATATTGACAGCGAGCAGCGCGATGCCGCTGAGCACCGATACGGCTTCGCGCAGGTTCGGGAAGCGCCCGGTGGCGGCGATTCCCACTGCGGCAAATACCGGCAGTGCTATAGCGAGGTTGATCAAATCTGCGGGGCTGAACATTATGGCGTTCCTCCCATCAGCGTCATCGCCGCTTCAGCCGTAATCACCACCGGCAGACGGGTATCGATACCGAAGTAAAGGTTGCCGATAATCAGCAGCCAAATCGGCAGCAAAAATGGTAGCGGCGCCTCTTTGACAGTGAGTGCGGTTTCGCTGGGCTTCTGGAAATACAGGGTTTCCACCACGCGCCAGATGTAGGCGATGGCGAGCAGCGAGCCGAATACCACCAGAAACGCGACAGGCCAGCGGCCCTCTGCTACGGCGGCGCTCACCAAATACCACTTGCTGACAAAACCGACGGTAAGGGGTACGCCGATCAGGCTCAGACCGCCCAGCACAAAGCTCATGCTGGTCCAGGGCATTTGTTTGCCCAGCCCTTTCATGTCGCTAAGCTGCGCACTGCCTACGCGATAAATCATCGCCGCCAAGGCCATAAACAGAGCCGCCTTCATTAATGCGTGATTGAACAGGTGCAGCAGCGTGGCTTGCAGTCCCATCGCGGTGCCCAGGCCAAGGCCAATAATCATGTAGCCGATTTGACCGATACTGGAGTAGGCGATGGCGCGTTTGATATTGCCCTGATAGATGGCTGCTGCAGAGGCCATAAAGACTGCCAGTACACCCAGTGCGACGAAGATGTCATACAGGGGGAAGTCCCCGGCGCGGAAGTTGGCAGGGAAGACCGTGTACGTGAAACGAATCAGCAGGTAGACCGCCACCTTGGTCGAGCTGGCCGCCAGAAAGACAGTGACAACCGAGGGGGCCTGACTGTAGGCGCCGGGCAGCCAGTTGTGCAGCGGGAACAGCGCCAGCTTCAGGCAGATGCCCACGATGATAAAGGCATACGCTGCGACGACGGTGTAGGAATCATTGATGGCCGGCAGTCGCTGGGCCAGATCGGCCATGTTCAGTGTGCCGGTCATCATGTACATGAAGCCGATGCCGATCAGGATAAACGTCGCGCCGATGGTGCCAAGAATCAGGTAGCGGAATGCGGCCCAGAGGGCTTTGCGGTCCTTGCCGAGTGATACCAGTGTGTAGGTCGACAGCGAGGAAATTTCCAGAAAAACGAATACGTTGAAGGCATCGCCAGTGGCCAGAATCCCCAATAGTCCGGCCAGGCAAAGCAGCCAGGCGACGTAGAAAAAGACCTGCTTTTCCGCGGCGATTTCCCGGCTGATGCTTGTCTGCGCAGCAAGAAGTGCCAGAGTACTGCTACCGGCAACGATTAACAGCAGCCAGGCGTTGAGCAAGTCGATGCGGTATTCAATTCCCCAGGGGGCATCCCAGCCACCGAGCGCATAGCTGATGGTTCCGGTGTCGTAGACCTGCAATAGCAGCAGTGCCGCCATGAATAGGCTCAACATGCTGACCAGCAGCGAGAATGCCCAGGCCAAACGGGCCCGGCCTAGAATAAGGCAGGCAGGTGCGCCCAGCAGGGGCACAATAACCTGAAGTATGGGTAAATGGCTTAACACGAAGGATCTCGCCGTTGAATGTCGTCTTCTTCAATACTGCCGTAGGCTTTTTTAATGCGCAGCACCAGGGACAGGCCCAGTGCGGTGGTCGCGATGCCGACGACAATGGCGGTAAGAATCAGTACATGGGGCAGGGGGTTTGAGTACAGCGCCACGCTGTCGCTGAGAATGGGAGCACTGCCCCCCGACACCTTGCCCGCACTGATATACATGATGAATACAGAGGTCTGGAAAATGTTCAGGCCAATCAGCTTCTTCACAAGATTGCCTTGTGCAATGACCACGAAGAAGCCGATCATCATCAGGGCGATCACCACCCAGTAGTTGTAATGCGTCAGAAACTGGCTCATTGCGCGGTATCTCCGCTGTCTTTATTGCTGAGCTGTCCGATGAAACTGTAGAAAATCAGCACCATCACCGAGGCAACGGTGATGCCGACACCCGCTTCAATAACGATAATCCCGAGATGCTGGCCGGCAATGGGATCTGCCAGCAGCACGTTGTAGTCGAGGAAGTTGCCGCCACTGAGCAGAGACACCACGCCCACCGAGCCATAGAGCAGCGCTCCCATTGCCGCGAGAACGCGCAAGAGGTTTTCCGACAGTACCTGACGGGCCAGGTCGATGCCGAAAAACAGGGTATAGAGAATCACCGACGCCGCGAAAATGACCCCGGCCTGGAAGCCGCCGCCCGGACCGTAATCGCCGTGAAATTGAACATAAAAAGCAAACAGCATGATGGGCGGAATCAGAATCTTGCTGACGACGCGCAGAATTGTGTGGTGCCGGGCACCGTCGTCGCGGGGGCCGCTGGCGGGTTGCGCGCCAATACTCAGCAGTGACATCACGCCAATACCCGCGGCAAACACCACCACGACTTCGCCGAAGGTATCGAAGGCCCGGTAGCTGGCCAGCACTGAGGTGACGACATTGGGAATGCCGATCTCGCCGTAAGAAGCTTCAAGGTAACGGGGGGCAACATGCTGATGAACGGGGGCATCGGCGGTGCCGAAAGCGGGCATGTCGATGGTGCCGACAATCAGCAGACCGCCGGTGATGAGTACCAGAATCAGCGCCGGCAAGCGGTAGCTGCGCTGGCAGGTTTCGTAGCGACCGACCATGGCCAGCGTCAGCAGCATCAGCAGCGGTGAAATACCGGACCCTACAGCGGCTTCGGTGAAGGCAACGTCTACGGCGTCCATCAGGACAAAGAAGCTGGCAGACAGGAAACCATAGATCCCGGTGAGCATCACTGACACCAGCAGGTCGCGACTGACGACAATGCCGATGGCGGTGGCCAGCAGCAGGCTGAGCAGTGAGATATTGATAAACAGTTCCACGTCGCTATTCCTTGTCGCCGTCGTTATGGCCGCGATGGCGCCATGCTGCTTTGGCGAGTGCGTGGCTCGCTGTCGGGCTGGTAAACAGCACGAAAATCAGAATAAACAGCAGCTTGAGCAGAACCAGTCCCCAGCCAGCCAGCAGCATCAGCCCGGCTAGCAACAGAGAGGTGGCGAGAGTTTCAGTAATACCGGCAGCGTGCATGCGACTGAATAGATCGGGGAAGCGCAGTACCCCCAGCGCACCGGTAAACATCAGAAAGCTGCCCAGGGCCAACAGAATGCCGCTGATGATAGGAATGATCTCGCTCATGAGGCGTCTTTGCCCTCGCTGTATTCCACGTAGCGCAGCAGGGCTATCACGCTGATGAAGTTCATTAGCGCATAAACCAGCGCGATATCCAGAAACTCAGGGCGACCGAATAGAAAGCCGAGTACGGAGATCAGCAATACGGTCTTGGTGCCGAACAGATTGACCGCCAGAACGCGATCGAAAAACGTTGGGCCGGCGAAGGCGCGGATCATTGCCATCAGCATGACCAGTACGAGAGTGATTGCACAAACTGCCAGCATCATTTTTCCAGCTCACAGGCCCGGCGGCTCATTTCGCCGGTTTCCAGGTCGTTGATGTTGGCCGAGGTCAGCGCATGAACCAATACCGTGTCATCGTCCAGTTCAACGGCCAGTGTTCCCGGCGTCAGATTAATCGAGTTTGCGTAGATAACCCGTCCCAAATCGGTCTTCTGTGCGACCGGCAGGGTTTTCATTTGCGGGTCGATACTCGCATTGCCGCGCCAAATGCGTTTTACCACATCGATATTGCTCAACAGGATTTGCCAGGCCAGCCAGCCGTAGTAGCGGGGAATATTGCGGGTAAGGTGCACAGGCTGTGATTCGTGATCTACCACGTCCATGCGGTGGCAGATCCACACGACAAGCGCCACTGACAAGGCACCAAGGCTGAGCAACAGACCGTTATAGTGGCCCGAATTGGCCAGCCAGATAATGCTGAGTAGTAGAGAAAGACTGATGGTGTGGCGCATTGCGGTCTCAGTTGATCCGCGCTAGCGCTGTGCTCACGCGGTCTATTCTTTATAGGTTTTTGCAGGGGTAGTGTGCTTTCAGCACCGCCTCCAACAGCGAGCTGGCATCGGCATCCCTGGCATTCTGCTCGGAATCAATAATCTGTTGGGCCAGTACCTCGGTACCCACGCCCTCGGGTAAACAGTACCGTGACATTTTCAGCGTGTCGATATCTGTTGAACCACCGGGTGCGCGAGTTCTCAAAGCGCGCTCCATAAATTCTGAGCGCGGTGCGGCAACCGATACCTTGGTGCTGCCACTCACAAACCCCTGGAGGTAGGCTTTACACACTTCGCCATAAACGTCCCCGCTTTCGTTCAGCATGCGGGTACAACTTCCGCGCAGTGTATTCGCTGACATCTCTTCAACAGCCACCGCAGGGAGCATGAGAAGTGTACAAAAAAACCCTACAAATATACGGGTTAGGCGCTTGCTTGGATCCTGCATCGCGCGGCACCTCCTTCTGGTTTGCGCCCAGCATGTTGGCATTGTCGTCGAGAAAAGTATTGTCAGATTTGTAAAAAAGTGTGGCGAGACCGCTAAGAACGACGGTTATCTGCATGCTAATAAAGCTTGTCAATGCGCAGTGCTTTTCGACAGACTATGGCAAATTTTAGGAAACCAGCCTTCTCGTATGAGTATTGAACCTCAGTCCTGTATTTTGCTTGTCGACGACAATGCCGATATCCGGCATTTGGTGTCGGAATTGTTGGAGACGGAAGGCTATCAGGTGATGACCGCCGAAGACGGCGAAGAAATGTTTGCCTGCCTGTCGCAACAGCAGGCGGATCTGATCCTGCTGGATGTAATGTTGCCCGGTCAGGACGGCTTTGCGCTGTGCAGGAAGCTGCGCTCAGACCCGGAGATGCCGCCGATTATTATGCTCAGCGCCAAGGACGAAGAGATTGATCGCGTCGTCGGTCTGGAGCTGGGGGCCGATGACTATATCGCCAAGCCCTTTGGGCGCCATGAGTTGGTCGCGCGAATTAAAGCGGTGTTGCGCCGGGTAAATGGGGTCAACAGCCGCCGCGGACAATTCGCCTATCGCTTTTCCGGCTGGCACTTCAAACCCGCCCGCATGGAGCTGCTGGATGCTGAAGGCACGGTCATACAGCTTTCCACCAGTGAGAATGACCTGTTACTGGCCTTTGTTCAGAATCCGCAGATTCCCCTTTCCCGCGACCGACTGTTGAGTCTCACCAAGGGACGCAACAGTGCCGCCTTTGACCGCAGTATCGATTCCCACGTCAGCCGCCTGCGCCGCAAACTCCGCGAGGATGCCAAGCAGCCGGAAATTATCAAAACAGCCTGGGGATCGGGGTACCTGTTTTCCTGTCCTGTCGACACGGTGTGATGCCGCGCCTGCCCGATACGCTCAAAGCCCGCAGCATGTTGCTGCTCAGTGCGGTGTTTGTACTGTCGCATCTGCTCAGTCTGTGGCTGTTTGAGCAGCACCGTAACGAGAGGGTATTGCTCGCCGAAGCGGCGGATCTTGCCCAGCGTATCAGCGGGATTGTCGATTTAGCCTACGGTTTTCCGGCTGCCGAGCGCGGCAAGATTCTGGCGGCTGCGCAAACGGGTTTTCTGGCCGCATACGATGATTTGCAGAGCACGGTCGACGACGCCTGCCTGAAAAATACCTTCGCGAACGATGTGGCGTTGAATATCGATAAGGCGTTTTCCCAGCACCCTGACTACGATATTCGCGTCTGTCTGCGGGGTGCCGACCCGGCATTGCGGGGAGAGTGGCGCGATGACATCGATATGCTGGTGAACATTCGTTTTCCCGATGGAGAAACCGCCGCTTTTCGTGCGCGCTTGCCCGAAGCGGGCTCCTTGCTGCACGAGCCCATTGCCCTCTATCTGCTATTAGTCATGGCGCTGTCTCTGCTGCTGGCCTGGTTGTTGATCCGGCGGCTGATTCGCCCCCTTGAGCAGTTTGGCGAGGCGGCTTCGCGCTTGGGGAGAAACCTGGATGCGCCGCCGCTGGTGGAGCAGGGACCAAAGGAATTGGTACAGGCATCGAAAGCGTTGAATACCATGCAGGCCCATGTGCAGCGCCTGCTGAAAAGTCAGGCAGAGATGGTGGCCGCCATTTCCCATGATCTGAAGTCGGCGCTGACCCGTCTGCAACTGCGCACGGAACTGCTCAGCAACGACCGCGAACGAGAGGGATTGGAGCGGGTGGTGGTGGATATGCGCACGATGGTGGCTGCTATTATCGATTTCGTGCGGGGCAATGCCAGCGGCGAACAGCCTCGCCGCACCCAGTTGGATAATCTGGTTGAGAGTCTCTGTGATGACTTGGCCGAGGAGGGCTTGCCGGTCAGTTATGTCAGCCGCGGCACCGGCACCGTCGAATGCCGTCCGGTAGCGCTGCGAAGGGCCCTGCAGAATCTGATTGACAATGCCTTGCGCTACGGGGGACGGGCCGTGGTCAGCCTTAGCCGCGATGATTTGTTTTTTTACCTCGATGTGGAAGATGAGGGACCGGGAATCCCCGAGGCCATGCTGGGCGAAGTCTTGCGCCCTTTTGTGCGGGTCGATGCCTCACGCAGTGAGCGCAGTGGTGGTCTGGGGCTGGGGCTGGCCATTGCGCAAGGCATTGTGCAGGGCCATGGCGGAAGTCTCACGCTCTTTAACCGTCACGGCGGCGGCTTGCGTGCACAAATTCGCCTGCCTGCCAGCGAAGGAGTCGCCCGGCCCTGAGGCCGGGCAACGATTCAGGCGCGACGTTTCTCCACGACCAGCGGCAGACCATCTTTGATCTTGGGCATGGGGATATAGGTGAACGCCACCTTGTAGTCGTCCGGCAGGCGGAATTCATATTTTCGCAGGAACTGGTGCATAAACAGCTTCGACTGCATGGCGGCGAAATGCATGCCGATACATTTGTGGGCGCCGCCACCAAAGGGCATAAAGCAGAAGGGGTGGCCTTTCTGCTCAGCGCGCTCCGGGAAGAAGCGTTCGGGGTCGAAACTGTGTGGATTTGTCCAATAATCACTCATGCGATTGGTGAACATGGGTAGCTGGAAAATCATGGTATTGGCGGGAATCCGGTGTCCGGCCAGCTCGCATTCGCGAATGCTGCGGCGTACCAGTACGGTCACCGAGGGGTTGAGGCGCTGGGCTTCATTGAAAGCGGCGTCGAGCTCCACCACATTTCCCAGATCCTCGTAGTCCAGATAGTCCTTGTGCTGCGCCGCGCCCTCGTCGCGAAGCCGCTGCTGCCAGTCCTGATGTCTCGCGAGGTAGTACATCAGATGGTTGAGTGTGCTGGTGGTGGTGTCGTGGGCGGCAAACAGCAGAAAACTGGCATGATCGACAATTTCTTCATCGCTGAAGTAGCTGCCGTCAGGTTTGGTTTCTTTGCACATATGGCTGAGCATATCCTGCCCGTCACCGGCGCGGCGAATCGGAATCAGCTTGGTGATGTAGTCGCGCAGGAAGCGCTGTCCGTTTTTGCCGGTGTGATATTTCAAGCCGGGCAGATCCAAACGAATGATGCCTTCCTGAGCATCGAGAATGTCAACAAAGGCCTGGGCCAGTTCGTCAGAGCCCTCATCGTGTTCCTCAACACCATAAAATACTTTGCAGGTCATGCGCAGCAGCAGGTTCTTGACGCTCTCGTAGAAGCGGAAGCTATCATCGAAGACCCAGGCGTCCATGCCACGCTCAAGAATCGGGTTCATGATTTCCACATAACTGCGCATGGACGGGGTTTTGAAACTGGTCTGCATAATCCGACGTTGGAACTTGTGCTCGTCGAAATCCAGGCAAAGCAGGTTGTCGCCATAGAAGGGGCGCAACGCGTAATCGTAGCCCATGCGTGTGGAAAAATTGCGATCACCGTCCAGCAACAGGGTCTGAGCCATGTCCGGACCCAGTGCCAGTACGCCGGGCTGAGGGCCAAAGTGAACCCGTGAAATGGGACCGAATTCTTTCCAGCGGGTCTCCGCCAGCTTGAAAACGTCGTTGCGCAGTTCGGGCAGTACGCCGATGATCGGCCATCCGTTTTTGCCGGGGATGTGCTTGAGTTTGCTGTTGTTGGGTTGACGAGTGTAATCCGGGCGATGGTCGCTCGCCGCTGCGCTGGCATTGCTCATGGGGCAGTCCTGTCTGGTTAATTATTATTCGACTTCTGATGGTAGCGGTTGGCCCACCTTCCGCCAACTGGCTTTACATTGCGGTTGGTTAATAATTCATACCGTTGGCACTAAGTGTCATCAAAGGCATTAACTTGTGACGAAGGTCTATCGGGTGGGAGGGAGTTGACTTCCCCATAATGGTGCATGCATTGTGTCGCGCTGTAGCGACGAGATGAGTATGACAATAAAACGGTAATACGCCCGTCGGCCGACGTACTGGCAAGTGGTCCTAAGCGCGTTATGCATCTGCAACACAATAATGAACCTGATCTCATCCAGACACTGTACAGTGCCCTCACCGATAGGGATGGTTTTCACCGATTCCTTGAGCAGCTCACTCTTTATATTGGCGGGGATGCGGCTGAGTTGCTTGTCATCAATCGCAAGCCGCTGAGAATTGAGCACGTCTGGTATTACGGCCTTTCTGAAGAGCTTCTAAGTTGGTACATCGACAGCAATATGGTGGCTGTTGATGTGGTGATTAACACCGCAATTCGGCACAAGCCCGGCACATTCCAGACGGCACTTTCGTTTGTCGAAGAATCCAATCCTGATGAGGGCTCTATTCGTTGGGAAGAAGAGCAGGGAATGCTGGATGCCGCCTGGCTTGTTGTCGAGAGTTCGGAAACCAGCAGTGTTGTGCTTACCATCCAGAGGACGGTGGAACAGGGTCCGTTCCAAGAAAGTGAAATTGCGGCTCTGGATCGCCTCGTTCCCTACATACGGCAAGCCGTTGCGTTAAATCGCCAACTGGCATCGCGCAGTGAGGCGGCATCGTCGCTGGCGGCCGTGATTGATGTGCTCCCTGACGCTACCTTGGTGCTCGATAGCTATTCCACCGTGCTGTACTCCAACAAAGCGGCGCAGTTGTTGCTCGACCGGGAGCGCAGTCTGGCGATTCGTGATGAGCGCCTGAGTTTTTCGGAGAATGAGCTGCAATCAGCCTTTTTTCTGGCATCGACTCAGGTGGTGCGCGCCAGTATCGGCCGCGAGGGCCACTACACAGAAACGCTGTTCCTTAAACGGCGGGGCCGCCAACCCCTGATCTTTGTATTGCGGCCTATCGAAAGCAGCGAGCTTTTGGCGGGTGGCGCGCTGGTGAGCATTTATGAACCGGGCAGTCGTGAATTGCCTAACGCAGAGCAGATAGCCGGGTATTTTGATTTGACCTGGGCTGAAGCGCAGGTGTGTGAGCAGTTGGTGGCGGGAATGGATTTGCAGCATATTGCCGATACGCTGGGACGCAAGATCAGCACGGTTCGATACCAGCTCAAACAGGTATTTCAGAAAACCGCCTGCACGCGGCAGGGAGAGTTGGTCAGTACCATCCTGTCAGCGCTGCTGCGCTAGATTGACCGGCCAAAAGAAAATCCCTGCAGGCAGTGGAATTGCCCACTCCCTGCAGGGTCCGGCGTTATTTAACTTGTACGACCTGGTCGGGTTCGCTCAGTTCGCTGATAAAGAACCCACTCAGGTGTTGGGTGTCACCGTCGACGTGGGAAAAGGTCACCAGCACGATATCCTTGCCGTTTCGATCCTTGAGCGGAGCAAAGACCCAGTGGCCGGTTGAGCCGTCTTCCATGGTTTCGTAGTAGTCGAGAGTGCCCGCCGTGTTCACGCGCCAGCCATTCTCGATGTTGCTCGTTTCTTCGCCGAAGAAGTCCACCGTGCCGGAGCCATCGGCGTTCAGGTTCACCTGAATGAAGCCTTCCTCCGTCGGCAGCTCGTAGCGGAAAGACGTGGCTTGGCCCTCGGCAAAACGCTCACTGGCGCTGCGCTCTACTGTGGCGGTTTTGCTGTAAATGCGCTCGCCATCGTCGTCGAACATGCGCAGTTCAACGGGGAATCGTCCGACGCGAAACAGTCTGAAATCCTCGTCGCCATCTTCACAGTTCAGTTCTCCCCATTCAACGGCGGAGCAGTTGGCCGTCATATCTGAGAGACCGCCGTCGCCGTCCGTTTCCGAGGTGATGGCCGTTACCGAGAAAACGCCATTGTCGAGCTGGTAGTCACCCCACTCCGAGGTGGCGGTGTCCTCCGTCAGCGAGGCGTCGCCCCCATCGCGGTTGTTGTGGCTGACTAGGTAAGTGCCGTCATCCATAATCACCACAACGTTGAACATCTCGTCGTCGTCGGCTTCGGCCAGATACCAGCTTCCCACTACCGCAGGATCTGTGGTTCGAATGGCGGTAAACGGCACGGTGGCATCGGCTTCGCTACCCAGATGCAGCTCGTCGTTGACCAGGCGAACGGTATCTTGGCCGCAGCCTTCGCCAAGTTCTTCGCAAAGACCGCCGTCACCGTCGGATTGTCCGACCGCACTGAAGGTGATATCGCCGGTGTTCGGGTTCCAGTCGTAGTAACCCCATTCCGCCGTTGCGGTGCCCTGATCGTCGTTACCGTACTTGTGAGCGACGATATAGCGATCACCCTCGAGGAAGGTGAGCACATTCACTTCTTCGCCGTTGGGGCCTTTGCCATTGCTGCTTTCTCCGGCCGGTTCGACGAATAGCCAGCTAACGCGCAGATCGGCCTGCCGCGAGGCGTCAAAATGGGCCTCTGCCTCTTCGGCGCTGATCAGCGTTTTCTCTGTTGGGGTGCCCACTGCTGAGGCGTACTCGGTTTCAAAAGCGGCTTGCGATTGTCCGAGCGTCAGCGTCGCACTTTCCAGTGCAGTGTGAATCCCTTCACTGATCGTGATGCCATTGTCGGGATTGCCGTCGTCATCCAGCGACTGGAGCAAGCGCAGGATATTGCTGACCTGATCAGCCTGTTCGGTGCTGGCCATATCGGCCGGTGTAATGCGTCCGGTAGCGGTGACCGCAGGCAGTGAGATGCCGCCGATACTGAATGTGACCGTATCGCCATCCAAGTAGTCGTATTCGCCCAGCGCCGTCGTTGTGCCGCTTTTGTTGCCCGGCGATGTTTCATAGCGAATGCCGGCAACCGCGCTGTCGGTAAACACGCCGACGTTGGCCGCGGCGGGTGTTTCCGAACCGCTACCTCCTGATGATGAGCCGCCGCCTCCGCAGGCGGTGAGGACCGCTGCCAGAGCCAGCGAAGAAAGTCTGTACGGGTTCATGTTTACCTCCAGTGCAACAACATAGTGTTCAAGGAGGCAAGGGGACCACAGCGCTGATGCGTCCTCATCTCCCAAATAGGGGATACTGGGGCAACGGTTCCTGACGGCGGTGAAGACTTACGTTCCGCAGAAGGTCTGGTCTACGCGTTCTTCGTCCTTTGCTGGCAGGGCATAATCACGCCATTCCGGGCGATACTCGAAGGGCTGACTCAAGACCCGATTCAGGGTAATAAAGCCTTCCATGTCGCCCTGATACGCGGCGGCGATGGCGGCTTCCACCTGGTGGTTGCGGGGAATAAAGACCGGGTTGGCCCGGCGCATTATGCTGTCGCGTTCACTCGCTGACATCGAATCTTGATCAAGGCGCTGTTGCCAGTCGGCGAGCCAGTCGTCAAAGGCAGCGGGCAGGGTAAACAGCTCGTCAATCGCATCGTTGACGGTCAGACCGCCGATCTGCGCTGCGCGATCGCGCAGGGCTCGGAAGCTGAGGGTGAAGTCGCTGTCGTGATCCTGCAGCAATTGTAAAAACGCCTGATAGCGCTGTTCGTCGGCCTCATCCGCGTGGCTCAGGCCCAGTTTGCTGGCCATATGCTGTCGATAGGCGCTGAAAAACTGCGAGGTAAAGGCATTCAGGCTGTTCTGTGCGCGCTCCACGGCGGGCTTGAGGTCGCTCTCTCCTTCACGGCGCAGTATCGGCAGTATGGCCTGTGCCAGTTGTACCAGATTCCACTGGGCAATCGCGGGTTGGTTACCAAAGGCATAGCGACCCTGATGGTCGATGGAACTGAACACGGTGCCGGGGTGGTAGGCCTCCATAAAGGCGCAGGGACCGTAGTCGATGGTTTCACCGCAGAGCAGCATATTGTCGGTATTCATGACACCGTGGATAAAGCCCAGCGACTGCCAACGGGCAATCAGCGCGGCTTGTGCCGCGCTAATGTCATCGAGAAGTTGCTCATAGGGATAATCGGCCTCGGCGGCAGCGGGATAGTGCCGGGCAATGACATAGTCGAGTAATTGGCGCAGGGCTCCCTCGTCGTTGCTGGCGGCAAAATACTGCACGGTACCCACGCGGATATGGCTGCTGGCGACCCGGCAGAGAATACCGCCGGGCAGTGCTCGCTCGCGATACACCTTGTCGCCGGTACTCATGGCTGACAGTGCTCGAGTGGTTGGTACACCCAGCCGGTGCATGGCTTCGCTGAGCAGATATTCGCGAATCACCGGCCCCAGCGGGGATTTACCATCGCCGCCACGGGAGTAGGGCGTGGGGCCAGACCCCTTGAGTTGCAGGTCACGGCGCCGGCCCTGCGTATCGATCACCTCGCCCAGCAGCAGTGCCCGGCCATCGCCGAGCTGAGGGTTGTAGTTGCCAAACTGATGGCCTGCATATACGCAGGCGATAGGGTCGCTGCCGTCGGCCACGGCATTGCCTGACAGCACCGCTACGCCTTCCGGGCTGCGCAGCCAGTCGGGATCTATCCCCAGTTCCTCTGCCAGCGCAGTATTGAGCAAAATCAGGGCCGGATCGGGAGTGCGGCTGGCGGTCTGGCGGTGATAAAAGCGCAGCGGCAATTGCAGGTAGCTGTTGTCGAAGGCGATGGGAACGGCGCTCATAGCGGGGCCTTTTGTGTTGGTGTTGGGCAAATACTTTGTCACGAAGCACCCGTAGATTGTACGCGGGGCCCTGTGCACTTGCGATGTGCGCAGAGTGAAATTGCTGCTAACAGGCGACGCGGTTGCTGTTGGCAGGGTAAAATTGCCGCGCATTGATTATTCAGACCGGGTGCTCAGCTGTTGAGACATCGGGCAAGCCACTGTGGGAAGCGACACATTCATGTCCTGGTATACCAAGCTGTTTTTCATGTTCTGCCGCCTGGTGTCAACGCCGGTACTGGCGCTGGTAAGGCCCAATATTGTGCAGGTCGACGATGGCTTGCGTGACGCGGTGGAGGGGCGTCCCGTGTGTTATGTGTTGCGCACCTATAGCTGGACGGACCGGTTTCTGCTGGAGCGGATTCTGCGCGCCGAGGGGCTCACCCCGCTGCACCGTACGCCCGGCAAACTGCCTGTGGCGGAAAAGGCGGGCTGCCTGTATTTGCCGGTAATTGCCGGAGATCGCGGTGCGGATCGCAGCACTGCGACCATGGAAACGCTGATGGCCGGGCAGGGTGAGCAGAGCTTGCAGATCGTGCCCGTGTCGGTATTTTGGGGACGTGACCCCGGCAGCGAAACCTCGTTTCTCAAACTGTTGCTGGGCGACGGTGAGCGCGCCGGTGCCCTGCGCAAGCTGCTGGTGATTATTGCCCAGCGCAAGAACGTGATGCTGCACTTTGCCTATCCCGTTAATTTCCAGAAGCTGGTGGCGCGCACGCAGGAGCCGCAGGCGGCCGCCGTGCTGCTGGCCCGCACCCTGAGTTTCTACTTCAGTCGCCGCAAAACGGCCTCTCTGGGCCCCAGTCTGCTGTCGCGGCATGAGATCATCAATCTGGTACTGCGTCGGCCCGCTGTGCGTGAAGCCATGCAGGAGGAGCAGGCCGAAGAAAAACTCAGTGCCGCAAAAATCGAGAAAAAAGCCCGCAAGATGGCCAATGAAGTGGCGGCCAATTTCGACTCGCGGATTTTGCGGGTGCTGGATCTGATTCTTAGCTGGGTATTTCGCAAGATTTTCAGCGGCATTCGCCTGCACCATGTCGAGCGTCTGAACCGCACTGCCAACGATCGGCAATTGGTGTACATGCCGAGTCACCGCAGCCACCTCGATTATCTGCTGATTTCCTACGGCCTCTACACGCAAGGGTTGGTGCCGCCACATATTGCGGCCGGGGTGAACCTGAACTTTTGGCCGGTAGGCGGTCTGCTGCGCCGGGGCGGTGCTTTTTATATTCGCCGCAGCTTTGCCGGACAGAAACTCTATAGTGCGGTGTTTCGCAGCTATCTGGATGTCATTCTGGGGCGGGGCTACCCCGTGGAGTTTTTCCCGGAGGGCGGGCGTTCCCGTACCGGTCGTCTGCTGCCACCTAAAAAGGGCATGCTGGCGATGACGGTGGAAAGCTTCCTCGCCCAGCCGGCGCGGAAGGTCGCGCTGGTGCCGGTGTATGTGGGCTACGACAAGCTGGTGGAAGGCGCGTCCTACGTGAAGGAACTGCGCGGTGCCGCCAAGCAGAGCGAATCAGCGGGCGGTCTGCTCAAGGCCACAAGGATTTTCAAGTCGTCTTACGGCAGCCCCCATGTGGCCTTTGGTGAGCCGATTGCGCTGGAAGACTGCCTGAGCCACATCGAGCCGGAGTGGCGCAGCAAGCTGCAAAGCGGCGACGAAAGCTTTATCCCTGCGGTTGTCGACCACATCGCCCAGGAAAATATGGAGCGGGTGAATTCGGCGGCTGTCATTAACCCCATCGGTCTGGTGGCGATGATTCTGTTGTCCAGCCCCCAGCGTGCCATGGCCGAAGATGAGCTGCTGAACCAGATCGACGCCTTTGTCGCGCTGCTGAAGCGCCTGCCCTACAGTGCGGATGTCACCTTGCCGGAGGGCAGCGCGCGGGAAATTCTCGACGCTGCAGCACGCACGGCGGGGCTGTCGCGCATCGATCACCTTTGGGGGCCGATTATTACCGCCACAGGTAAAGAGGCGGTGATGCTCACCTATTACCGCAACTCGGTGATGCATGTGCTGGCGATGCCCAGTCTGATCGCGCGTTTCTTCCGCCACAGTGAGCAGGTCAGCATCGATGAATTGCGCGAATCCTGCATGCAGTTGTTGCCCTTCCTCAAGCGCGAGTTGTTTTTGCGGGTCGATTTAAACAACTGCGATGATGTCGTGGACCGGCATATCGACAATCTGGTCGAGCAGGGCTTGCTGCTGCGTCGCGGCGAGTCAGTGCTGGCTCGCCCGGAAGTGGGCAGCAATGCCTACGCGGTGCTGACCGGTCTGGGGAGGATTTTGCGTGAGACCTTTGAGCGCTACACCATGAGCAGTCTCCTGCTGGTGCATGAGCCCGGAGAAACCGCCGCGCCGCGCAGTGCCGTGGAAGAAAACCTGATCGTTATGGCCCAGCGGCTGTCGATTGTCAGCGGACGGGAAGCGCCGGAATACTTTGATAAAAACCTGTTCCGGGTATACCTCGATACCCTGATTGCCCAGAATTTGCTGTATGAGGAAAATCGTGACGGCGAGCGCTGGGTACGCTGCGATGCCCGCCTGCAACTGTTCAGCCAGCGTTGGGTCGCCCTGCTGGGGCCCGATGTCCAGCAAAGTATGTTGCAGTTAATCCGCCAGCCCACCATGAACCGCGACAGCTGAACGACGCCTTGCCCACCGCCGGTTCCGGTGGGCAAGGTTGTCATAAATCTGCCTCAGAACCGTCCCGCCTTTGTCATCGTTGCGCTCTAGCCTGTCATCAATTTAACGACAGAGGCGCCCGGTGTGACCGAGCAAGTAAAACGCTACAAAACGCTATGGCTTTCCGATATCCACCTCGGCTTCAAGGATTGCCGCGCCGAGTACCTGTTGGACTGCCTGAATCACATTGAATGCGACACCATTTATCTGGTGGGCGACGTGGTCGATCTCTGGGCCATGTCCCGCACGCTGTACTGGCCTGCCAGTCACTACGAGGTGTTGCGCACCCTGTTTCGCAAGGCCAATAGCGGCACTCGGGTGGTTTACATTCCCGGTAACCACGACGAACCGTTCCGCGACTATGTCGGGCATATTTTCGGGCCTATCGAAATCCGCAAAGAAGCGGTTTACACCACCCTCAAAGGCAAGCGTCTGTTGATGTTTCACGGCGACTGCCTGGATGAACACATGCAGCTCAGCCGCTGGGAGAATCTGGTCGGCGATGCCGCTTACGATCTGCTGCTGTTTCTCAATCGCTGGGCCAATTTCTTCCGCCGCCGCTTTGGCCATCACTACTGGTCGCTGGCGACCTATATCAAGCAGCGTATCCCCAATGCCCGTCAGGTGATCGACGTGTTTGAAGCCGCGGCCGTGCAGGAAGCCAAAAAGCGCGGTCTGGATGGCGTGATCTGCGGACATATCCACCAGCCTGCACTCAAGGATATCGACGGACTGTTGTACTGCAACGATGGCGACTGGATTGAGAACTGCACGCTCTTGGCTGAGGGCGAGGACGGTGAGCTGGAATTACTGCAGTGGACCGAGACCCGCCAGATGTTGGCAAGGGTTGGTGAACCCGCTGCAAAACCCGTGGCAGACGTGCTGCCGCTGCGACGGGTCGGATAACAACGAGGTGACAATATGATTTCCGTAGATTCGGTTATCGACGAACGTTTTCCCCGTATTGCCAAGGGCAATCCCCATATTAAACGCACGCTCACTGCGCTGCTGCGTTACCTGTTTCACGAGGCCGAGTTCAAACAGTTCGAGCGGGATTACCCGCATCTGCGTGGCAGGGACTTTGTCGAGCAGGTGCTGAACTATTTTGATTTTGGCTACGCGGTCAGTGCCCTCGACAAAGAGCGTATTCCGGTCACGGGGCGCGTGGTGATCATTGCCAACCATCCTATTGGCAGCCTCGACGGACTGGCCCTACTGAAGCTGGTATCTGAAGTGCGCGGCGATGTGAAAGTCGTGGCTAACGAAGTGCTGTATGCCCTCAAGCCGCTGCGCAGCATGTTGCTGCCGGTGGACAATATGAGTGGTAAACGCAATCGCCGGGAAAATCTTCAGGCCATCCACGAGCACCTGGAAGGCGATGGCGCGGTGATTATTTTCCCGGCCGGTGAAGTCTCGCGTTTCAGCCCGTCGGGCATTCGCGATGGTCGCTGGCGGGCGGGCTTTATCAAGTTTGCCGAGCGGGCCAATGCGCCGATTCTGCCAGTGCACATGAACGCCAGGAATTCGGTGTTTTTCTATGCACTGTCGCTGCTGGCCAAGCCGCTGTCGACACTGTGGCTGATCCGCGAAATGTTCAAACAGAACAACCGCACCGTGCGCGTCAGCATCGGCCCGGCTATTGATCCTTCTCTCTACCGCGATCTGCCGCTGACCACGCAGGCCAAAGTGCGCCTGTTCAAGCGCCACCTTTACAAGATCGGCAAGCGCCGCCGTCGTGGTGAGCCCTGCTTTATGCCCGAGGCGCAGCCGGTAGCGCACCCGGAGGACCGACGGGAACTGCGCAGCGCCATTCGTGACTGCGAACACCTGGGCAGCAACCGCGATGGCATGGATATTTATCGCTACGAGTACAGCGGCGACTGCTGCATCATGCGTGAGATCGGTCGCCTGCGCGAAATCAGCTTCCGCGCGGTGGGCGAAGGCACGGGTCTGCGTCGCGACGTAGACGCCTACGATGCCTATTACGACCACATCGTGCTGTGGGACGACAACCAGCTTGAACTGGTGGGCGCCTATCGCCTGAAGCGTGTCGCGGCATTGGAGCCGGGGCAGACGCTCTACAGTGCCAGCCTGTTTGACTACCAGCCCGATGCGGCGAACGCCGTGTTTGCGCAGGGTGTGGAACTGGGCCGCAGTTTTATCCAGCCTCGCTACTGGGGGCGCAATGCCCTGGATTACCTCTGGCAGGGTGTGGGCAAATACCTGGCTCGCTACCCCGAGCTGCGTTATATGTTTGGCCCCGTCAGCCTGAGTGATGAACTGCCTCGCGCCGCCAAAGATGCCCTGTTGGAATTCTATAGCTGCTATTTTTCCAGCGAGTCCGGCGCGGTCGATCCTGACTGGGCCAGCGCAAAAATGCCTTACCGCAGCGAGTCGGCGGTTACGCGTTTCAAGGGCGACGACTACCGGCGGGAATTTGCTGAGTTAAAGGCCATGCTGGCCGAACTGGGCTGCTCGGTGCCGACGCTGTACAAGCAGTATACTGAGCTTTGTGAGCCCGGTGGTGTCAGCTTTGCCGATTTCAATATCGATCCGGATTTTGCCGACTGTATTGATGGTCTGGTGCTGGTGGATATCGAGAAAATGAAGCCAGCGCGTCGCAAGCGCTATCTCGGCCAGTAGAAGCTGTGCCCGAAGGCGGCCTGTCTGGCCGCCTGCTTATTCCTTCCCCGCAATATCTTCAAAGCGCTGGATTAGCCAATCCGGGTCATCCAGCGGCAGGTCGTGTCCGGCGCTCTGGTGCAGCGCAACAGGCGCCTGGTAGCGGTCGGCGAGTTGCTGGCTGCACTGCCAGCTCACCATGTGATCAGCGCGGCTGGCGAGAAACAGCAAGCGATCGGCGGGCAATGTGTGTGGCGCGCGAAAGCGACTGGCAGCCCAGAGTTGGCGCAGCACATTGCGGCGCTGGATGGGGTGCTGGTTGCGCAGCTCGACGTAGCGACTGAGCAGCGCGGCGTTGTTGCCGTGCCGGTTGCTGACCATTTTCAGAATGGCCTGCTCCTGAGTGCTGGCGTGTCTCGAGACCAGACCGCGAAAGACCTGGGGTAGTGCGCGGGGCTGAAGTCGCTGCCATACCGGGCAGTCACCACTGCTGCTGTTAATCAAAATAAGCTGGCGGATGCGTTGGGGTTCCGTGTGCAGCCAGTCCAAGGCGACCATGCCCCCCAGCGACAGCGCGACAATCCCGAAGGGCTCATCGTCGGGCAAGGCGAAGCGTTGCTGAAGATCGCTGCGGATCTCTGCAATGGTCAACGGGGACCTGCGTTGATGCTCACTGCCAAAGCCGGGCAAGTCCAGCGTGTGACACTGCCAGCCCAAGCGCGCAGCGCAGTCATCCACAAAGGGCTGCCAGTGGCCGCTCTCGCGGGACAGGCCGCGCAGGAACAGCCAATGCCGGGGCAGCGATAGCTCAGTCATCGAGTTGTCGATACCAAAGGCTTTGGGCGATCTGGCGAAGCTGCATTTCCTGTTCGCCCCGTGGCTGCCATTGTTCGGTATTGCGGCAGGCCGCCAGCATAAAATCCAGTAGCAACAGGTGGCCGCGCAACACCCGCGCATGGCGGTGGGGCACCGTAGGATTGAACAGCCCGGCAAAACTGAACAATTGTCGGGGGTGTTTCTTCACCCACAACCAGCTTCCCATTTCCAGTGTCAGTGGCAGCAGCTTCACACCTTGTTCGCGACAGCGCAGATAAAAGTAGTCCCACATATCGCCGTGACTGAGATAGTGCATTGCCTGGGGGCCGAAGGCGTAATTGTGGTGGGGGAAGTTGCGCTCCCAGAGCAGTTTGAGCGCCACGTAGCTGCCGATGTCGTCGATGGCTTCCTTGCGGTAGGCATGGGGAATCCACAGATGATCGCGAAAGCCGAAACCGGAGTGGAAGTCGATCGCAATCATCGTTCTGCCTGCTTGGCTGTGTCGGCGAATCAGTGATTCCAGTACCTGAAACTCCGGTTCAACCTGTCGGTCATAGCGTCCCCGATACCATGGCAGGCGGCGCCAGAGGCGCTGCCCGCCGACCAGAAACGGGACCCGGTCTTCGGCGTCAATCGGCGCGTGCCGGTTGAGATCGACGCTGTTGGCATTGCAGCGCGAGTTGCGGAGCATGCCCGCGGGGTTGACCAGGGGCAGGGCGATGATCGCCACTTCGTCTTCAAATTGTGATCGCCAGTGGCGGTCCCAGCGGCAGCGCTCCAATGCGGTTTCCAGCCAGGCGATTAATACCTGGGTACCAATGCGCTCGACGCCGTGCACACCGCCGGTGAGCAGCAGGCAGTGTTTGGCGGTTTCAGGTTTGCCCAGCGTCAGGGAGATGAGGGGGAGCTTGAAATCGTCGACGTCGATCAGGGCTTCGCAGCGGCTGCTCAGTAAGTCGCCGCCGTGCCGACAGAGCTGTTCAACATTGAGAAGCTCCGGCAGGCGCCGGTGCAGGCGACCGCGATAGGGGTCGAGAGCGCTGTGCACGTCCAGCGGTGGCGGTCCGAAAACAGCGTCTTCGTCACTGGGGGGTAAGTGATTCGTCAAGGCTTAGGCGCAGTTCAGTCGAGCGGAGGCATCGCGCTGCTGCCAGAGCGAGGCGACCAGCGCGTCCCGGTTTTGCCAATCACCTTTCAGCAACCAGTCGCAAATCGCTGCCGCGACATCGGGGTAGTTCTGGGGCGCCGGTGCGCGGCGTTGTTCCAACCAGTTTCCAACCGCTTCGCTATCGAGGTGGGTCATGATGCTGGCGAGTTCGAGTTGACGAAGAGTGGCCGCGTTACCCAGTTGTTCCGACTGGCCCGCGACGGGCTTGGCCAGTACCGGCAGGCCGATATGCAGGCATTCGCTGATCAATTCAAATCCCGCATTGCAGATCACGCCATCGGCGCTGCGCAGATCCTGCTTGAAGCCGTGCAGACTGGTTTTGCGCAGCATGACGTTGCCCTGCTGCTGATCACTGAGCGTCGGGGCATACTGAATAAAGCGTTGCCCGGGGAACTGTCGCAGCAGCCCGGTGACGCGGCTCTGGTCTTCAAAGGGCAGATACACCACCGTGTGGCCTGCAGAAGGCAGGCGGCTTTCCTCCGGGTTGATGATCGGCGGCACGATCGGGCCGTCAAAGTGGTGCCAATGCAGGCCCAGGCCATAGCGTACGGGGGCAAACAGTTTCATCACCAGACGATTGCGTAGATCAACACCGTCCTCGGGCACTCCGGGGTGACCGAAGGCATATTGGTGGCCGACCCCGACAACGGGTTTGGCTTTCAGTCGCCCCGCCCAGGCGGTGACCGGTTCGAAGTCTGTCAGCACCAGGTCGTAAGGCGTCAGGTCGAGTTGCTTAACGTCTTTGATAAATTGCAGAGGGCGCGCATCGCGCAGGGTCTGAAGGGTATTGATGCGGCCGTCGACCGTGGTGAAACTCAGGCCATGACGGATTTCGTAGCGGCCAAAACAATCCATGTCGAAGTATTGTTCGGCAGGTCGACCGCTGAATAGATAGTCCACCTCCACATTCCTGTCGGCGAAATGTTTGGCCATCATGCGGGCGCGCGAAATATGGCCGTTTCCGGTGCCTTGCACGCCGTATAAAATTTTCATCTGTCTGTGTTTGACTCGTTCAATGAGTGGAATGGGTATCCCGGTGACTACAGTGTCACCAGGTAATAGCCCAGATGTGCGATGGCGACGCCAAGTCCGGCACCCGCGACGGTATCGGTGGGGAAATGGACGCCGAGTAAGACGCGGGAGGCACCGACGGCGGCGGCCCAGACAAACAGGCCGGCGGCGACAGCGCCGAAGCTCAGCACCGCAAGGGTGGCCAGCAGAAAGGCGGCGGCGGTGTGCCCCGATGGGAAGCTGAATTCGTCGGAGGCAATGATCGACGCACTGAACTGCGGGATGGCGGCAGGTGGGCGGCGGCGACGGCAGGTGTTTTTAAGCACCCAGTACAGCGGCAGCCACACGGCAAAGGAGATTGCCACGGCGGCGGTAAAGTAGCCGCTGCCGGGCACATTCAGTGCCAGCAGGCCCAGTGGCAAAAACAACTGGGTGTAGCCGTCACCGCTTTTGGAAACGCCGAAGGCGACGCGGCAAAGCTGTTGCTGATGGCGGGTGTTGACGCAAGCCAGAAACATCCGCACATCGAACTGATTAATTGATTGAATCAGGCGCATAGTTTCATCCTCTCGAATGTCACCCTACGCCTCGGCGTTTGCAAATTCGTGACACTGTCATTGCAGAAATGCGACAGTGTGGCGGGGTCAGCGATTCTCCAGTCGCAGAACAAACCCCCGGTGATGGCGCTGGCTGCAGGCTTCGACAGGCAGCAGCTCGGCGTAAAAGTCGTCGACACAGGCTTCGGCGACGGCCAGGAAGGGCGGCCGTCCGGGATCGCTGAGCAGGATTTGTCCGCAACCTGCGTCGACGGCGCGGGCAATCATCTGATAGACCGCCTCGGCCATATCGTCCCAGAAACAGATGTCGCTGCCGATCAGGCAATCGCTCCGAGCCAGCTCCGCGTCAGGGATGTCCTCAAATGCCCAGGGTTGGCAGTCGACGGTGACGTTATTGACGGCTGCTTGTGCCTGCAAGAAGGGGAAAACGGCAGAGTCGGCGTCGCTGGCGATGACGCTCGCGTCAAGGTGTTTCGCACAGTAAATGCCGCCCAGGCCCCAGCCGCAGCCGACATCCAGTACCCGGCTGTGGGGCGCCAGTGGGTGCTGCTGGAGATAATCCATCAGCAGAAACGCGGCGCCCCAATTTTTATTGCCGTGTAACTGGGTGCTGCCCGCTGCGCGCAGACGACGCATAATGGGGTGGCTGGCAAGCAGGTAGTCAATGCCGTAATGCTGCCGCTGTTTTGGGTGGGGGTGTTTATCAAGGCCTGACGATACGGACATGGCGCCTTTCCTGAAAGCCGGTAATGGGCAAAAAAACTCTGTGCCGACCAAGGTCGAATGCCCCTGTTGGCGATGGGCGGGTAGTATACTGCTTTGGCGGAGTGTTTCCCCTCGCTCCTGTGTCCTTGGGCTCTATAAGGAGGATTGGCGTGGCCGATTTCGATTTTGACGTGCTGGTAATTGGCAGTGGTCCGGCGGGGGAGAGCGCGGCGCTCAATGCCGTGAAGCACGGCCAGAGTGTCGCCGTCGTCGAAGAGCAAGACCAGGTCGGCGGGGCCTGTACCCATCAAGGGACGATTCCTTCCAAGGCCTTGAGGCATATGGTGCGTCAGGCCATCCGTTTTAATCGCACGCCGATTTTTCGCGATATTGGCGACCCTCGAACACTGACGTATCCCCGTCTGCTCAGCCACGCGAACGAGGTTATTGCCCGTCAGGTGGCGATGCGCAGCCGCTTTTACAATCGCAACAATATCCGCATTATTCGCGGCCATGCCCGTTTCGCCGACGCGCACACATTGACGGTGACCTGCAGCGATGGGCGCGAGGAACGTTTTACGGCCGGGCGAATTATTATCGCCACCGGTTCGCGCCCTTACCGTCCGGCCAATATCGACTTTTCCCATCCGCGGGTTTATGACAGCGACAGCATTCTCAAAATGACCAATACCCCACGTAAGATCATTATTTATGGTGCGGGGGTGATTGGCTGCGAGTACGCGTCAATTTTTTCGGGCATTGGTGCCAAGGTAGAGCTGGTCAATACCCGCGACCGACTGTTGGAATTCCTCGACGATGAAATTTCCGATGCCCTCAGTTATCACCTGCGCTACCTAGGGGTGATGATTCGTCACCGTGAGGTGTACAGCGAGGTGGAGGCCAACGACCGCGAGGTGGTGGTCAAACTGGAAAGTGGCAAGCGGCTGCATGCCGATGCGCTGCTGTGGTGTAACGGCCGCAGTGGCAATACCGACCAACTGGGTCTGGACTCCATTGGCGTAGAGCCGGATCACCGGGGCCAGCTTCAGGTGGACGAACACTACCAGACCAGCGTGGCATCTATTTACGCCGCTGGTGACGTCATTGGCTGGCCGGCACTGGCCAGCGCCGCCTACGACCAGGGGCGCGCCGCATCGGCATCGGCAAGGGGTAAAGAGCACTGCCGTTTCGTCGACGACGTGCCGACAGGCATCTACACCTTGCCGGAGATCAGTTCCGTGGGGCTGAACGAGCGCGAGCTGACTGAACAGAAAGTGCCTTACGAGGTGGGGCGTGCCTTCTTCAAGGATACCGCCCGCGGGCAGATCAGCGGCGAGACGGTGGGAATGCTCAAGCTGCTGTTTCACGCCGACACGCTGGAGATTTTGGGTATTCACTGCTTTGGCGCCGAGGCCGCCGAAATCATCCATATCGGCCAGGCGATCATGAAGCAAAAGGACGGCGGAAATAGCCTGCGCTACTTCCTGAATACCACCTTCAACTACCCGACGATGGCCGAGGCGTACCGCACGGCAGCCCTGAATGGCTTGAATCGTCTGTAAGCCCCAGCTCATGAGGGCTGGAGGCGAACGCACAGATCGCAAAAATAGGTATAAATTTTCATTGACAGCGGGTCGTTCTGGGCATAAATAGTGCCCTGAACAACCGCGCTAACGCCGCTGGTTGCTTCCGTATTTGACCGTGCTGGAGTGAGCAGGATATGGCAAGAGATATGGCAGTATCGGAAAGCGTCGAAGATCTGGACGACGACTTCTTTGACGACAGCAGTGCGAGTTATGACGACAACCCGAATATGGGTGGCCGCGATAACAGTATTCGCCGTCGTATCGAAGAGCGGCTGGAGCGCAAACGCCTGATGGAAGAGCTGGATATGCTCGACGATTTCGACATCTGAACGTCTCGGTGACGGTGTCTCTCAGCGCCCGGTGTTCTATCGGGCGCCGCTTTTTAGCCTCCTAATTATCCTCCTGAAATTGTAAATTGCTGCGTAGCCGTGTCGGCCTGTTGCCGGGGCTCGCCAGCGGGGCTACCATGTCGGGCAACGTCATGCCCCGCAGTTGCTGTGTTATACCTCCGCGCGGCGCTACGATGAGTAAAATACAAAACAGGGATACCCAATGAACTGGAAAGTTATTTCCGCGATTGTTGTGCTGCTGGTTGTCGCCGGCTTCGTCTGGTTTGTCGTTGATCGCTCGGCCAACAGCGATTACAACGAGCCGGTCAGTGAGCAGGACCTCGAGCCTTCGATGTCGCCCAAGGTCGGGCAAGTGAAAGAAACCCTGGCGGTTGAGTCCGAAGAGGACTACCAGGAAGAAGCGGACAAGGCACCTGCGCCTCCCAAACAGATTGACGGCAGTGATCAGCAGGTTCGCGAAGCTGCAGGGGAATTGTCCCCGACGGTGGCGGACTGGCTGGTACCCCAGCATCAGGTGCGCAAGTGGGTAGCGATGATCGATCAGATGGCGGGGTTCCGCCTGCCCAATAAAAACCTGCCGGTGCAGTATCCCAAAGAGCCGTTTCTGGTGATCAAAACCGAAAAGGGTATTGCCAATGATCCGGGCAACTATCGTCGCTGGGATCCTCTGGTGAGTGCGGTAACCGCGCTGAATCCGAAAAAAGTGGCGATTTACTACAAAAAGTGGTCGCCGTTTCTGGAATCCAGCTACAACGAACTGGGCAACCCACAGTCCTTCGACAACCAGCTGAGAGCGACCATTGAGCACCTGCTGATTGTGGAACCGATTCCGGTGGATACCGAGCTGCGCAGACCCAAAGTCTTTTATGAATACGCAGACCCAGTACTGGAGAATGCCGATCCGCTCAGCAAGTGGATGTGGCGGTTGGGCCCCGAGAACATGAAAAAGCTTCAGGACTGGCTGAAGCGTCTCGAAAGCTACCTCTAACGTCATCTGCTAACCGAGCAACCGCCACCCGTTTGGAGGGTGGCGGCCTCATCCCCTCGCGCTACACTCGCCTCTAAATACTGATAACGAGGCTGTGATGTCATTAACTCCTGTAGATCTCTCCGGTAGCCGTGTGCTGATTGCCGGCCCCGGTGGCCAGGTGGCGCAACCCATTGTTCAGGCCCTGGCGCCGATTTGTGAATTGACCGCGGTGGCGCGTTTCTCCGATGAAAGCCAGCGCCAGCAACTGGAAAAGCAAGGGGTGCACACCGTACGTGGCGATCTCGCCGATCATCAGAGTCTACGTGACTGTCCCGCCGACGTGGATTACGTGATCAATCTTGCAGTGGTGAAAAGCGGCAACTTCGACTACGACCTGCGTGCCAATGCCGAAGGGATCGGCAACCTCATGAGTCACTGCCGGTCGGCAAAGGCTGTGCTGCATTTTTCGTCCACGGCCGTCTATGAATATGCCGGCCATGAGCCGCGCCGGGAAGATGCGCCGCTGGGTGACAATCACCGTTCCATGTTCCCTACCTACAGTCTGTCGAAAATCGCCGCGGAGTCCGTGTGTCGATTCGTTGCCCGTCAACATGCGATTCCCACGACCATTGCGCGCCTCAGTGTGCCCTATGGGAATAATGGCGGCTGGCCCTTCTTCCATCTGTTGATGATGAAAGAAGGCATGGAAATCGACATTCATCCCGAGGGGCCGAATGTCTACAATCTGTTGCACAGCAGCGATTACCTCGACAAATTGCCCTACCTCCTGGCCGCGGCAGATACTGACGTCTGCACCGTAAATTTTGGCGGCTCTCAGGCCGTCAGTATTGAAGAGTGGTGCGCTTATCTGGCCGAGCTAAGTGGTTTTCAGCCTCGCTTCAAAGAGAATGCCAGCGCCTTCGGCAGTCTGCAGATCGACACCGAGAAAATGCACAGCCTGATCGGTCCGACGCAGAAGGACTGGCGAGACGGGATTCGGGAGATGGTTGAGCAGCTCGCGCCGGAGCTGCTCAAGGCTTGATCGTCAGCTCAGGCGGCCGAGCAGGTGAGGGCGGCCGCTACGCGCGTCGCGTAGTTCAAACACCGTGGTATCGCCGTCATTGTCGTAACACAGCAGGGTGTCGGCGGGCAGAAAAACCGGGGTTTTGAATTCCACTTCACAGTGCAGTTGTTCACGGCTTTCATGGTCAGCCAGCTTGGCAATACAGGCGGCCTTGCTCCACATGCCGTGAACGACCATTTTGCGGAAACCCAGCAGTTTGGCGCTGAGGTTGTGCAGGTGAATGGGGTTAAAGTCTCCCGAGGCGAGCGCGTAGCGGCGGGCCGTCATTGCTGCTATCGCTAAGGGCTGCTGCTGTGTATAGCTGCGTGGCTGAGCATGCTTCTTCGGCGTTTTCTTTCCGCCTTTACTGGCTCGGCGTGACAGGTAAAGGCTGTAGTCTTCCCATACACATTCATTGTTGGCATAAGCACGGCAGCGAAAGGCAAATTCAATCCCGCGATCGGTGTCTTCATGGCCAGCCAGTTCGCAATCAAGCCTCAGAGTTTCGTCGAGACGAATACCGCGATGCTGGATGATGGTATTGCTCAGGTGTACCGAACCCATTGGCGCCACGGGAAAATCCTTGCGCAGCATCAACTGCATTTGCAGGCGAAATGCCAAGGTGTGCAGATAGCTTGGTGGCAGGGTGTCCCGGTCTTCTGAAAAGCCGCAGGCGCGGGCGTAACGGCGTATCTGGCGCGGGCTGCAACGCAGCGACGGCAGGCTGATTCGAACCTCCGGAAAGTCCCTGGCCTGGCGGCGGCGGGGCAGGGCGGCGCGCAACAGCAGTGGTGCCATGGCGGGAAGGCGTTTGATTTGTACTTCCTGAGCGGCGCTCATGCTACTCTATCTCCATCTTTTGTCCGGCGGCACAGTATAATCAATGCCTTGGCACAGGGGATTTGCTGCGGTGTCACTGTTAATAGTGCGCTGCGGCCAATTGCCGGGAACAACGCGCAAGCCATAGACAGCGAGTGTAATGAGCGATTCCAACGAAAAACGGTTTTCAGAACTCAGCGATTCCAGTTTTTTAATCCAGCTGGCCTACCCGGCCCTGCAGGAGTTGGGGCTGGATGTGGAGCGGATAGTTAGCGAGTGCAAAATCTCCACACAGCTGCTGCGCGACCGCACCGCGCGTTTTCCCCACGCCGCGCAGGTGCAGTTCTGGCGGGTGTTGGAAGAGGTTAGCGGCGACAAGAATATCGGGCTGCATCTGGCGAACGTGGTGCCGGTGTATCGAGGTCAGGTGCTGGAATACCTGTTTTTGAGCAGCCAGAACTTCGGCGACGGTCTGCGTCGGGCACAGAACTATCAGCGGCTGGTGACTGATGCCATGCAGTTCAAGCTGAATGTCGAGGGTGACGAAGCGCGGGTAGTGCTCAACTTTTGCGGCGATGGCGAAGTGGAATTGCGCCATCGCGACGAATGTTTTATGCGTTTTCTGCAGCGCTATTTCGACGCCGTTACCGATGGTGCTTTCGAAGCCAAAGAGATTAACCTCAGTCACGAGGCGCAGGGTGATATTGACGAATACCTGCGCCACTTTAACTGCCCGGTGCATTTTGGCGCCGCTGAGCAGAGTCTGGTATTCGACAGCCAGATTCTTTCCACGCCTTCCAGTCACGCCGAGCCGGATTTACTGAAGCTGCACGAAAAAATGGCCAGCAAACAGCTGGAGCGCCTGTCCCGTCAGGATGTGGTGGGTGAAGTGAAACAGGTGATTGCCGAGGTGCTGGAGCTGGGCCAGCCCAGTCTTGAAAGTGTTGCCGAGCGGCTGGGAATGAATGAGCGGGTGTTGCGTTCGCGGCTGACTGAAGCGGGCACCAGTTTTAACCAGGTGCTGGCAGACTATCGCTGTGTGTTGGCGAAACGACTGCTGTCCCGGACTGATGAAAGTATTGCGGATGTGGTGTACCTGACGGGTTTTTCTGAACCCAGTACCTTCTATCGCGCCTTTAAACGCTGGACGGGGCTGACGCCCATCGAGTATCGCCAACAGAAGCAGCAGCGCAACGAGCCGGGTACAAACGACTAACCCGGCTCGTTAATCCCACTGACATTCACCTCTTCGCTTTTCTCGATCTGCCAGAAACCATCTGCAACGAAACGATCTCTGATAAAACGAATAGCGCCGCGTGAAGTGATGCCGTGGGAAGGCGGCGCCCGATCAGGCGCCGAACCAGCTTTGTCCACACACACGCAGCGTATTGCCGTTAACACCGCGCGACAGCGGGTTGCCAAAGAAGGCAATAGCTTCGGCGACATCGACCGGCAGACCACCCTGAGACAGGGAGTTCAGACGACGGCCGAACATGCGGGTGAGCAGCGGGATAGCTGCCGTCATGGCGGTTTCAATAAAGCCGGGAGCCACGGCATTCACGGTGATGTTGCGGGCGCGCAGTTTTTCATCGTGCTGCATGAAATCCACATAGCCGATAACTCCGGCTTTGGAGGCCGAGTAGTTGGTCTGGCCGCGCTGACCGGCAATACCGTTCATCGACGACACGCCGATGATGCTGCCGCCGTCGCGGATCAGGCCATCTTCCAGCAGCTTCGCGGTAATGCGTTGCGCTGAAGCCAGGTTGATATCCAGCGTCATTTGCCACTGTTGCTCGCTCATATTGGCAAGCATTTTATCGCGGGTAACACCGGCGTTGTGTACGATCAGGTCAACACCACCAGCGGCTTTGGCCGCTGCGGCAATTTTTTCACCGGCGTCTGCCGCAGTAATATCGGCGACGAGTGGCTGACCGTTGAGGCGGCTCATTACCCGTGCCAAATCCACTTCCATTGCACCGACGTCAACGCCGATAACGGTCGCGCCATCGCGCGCCAGTGTTTCGGCAATGGCTTCACCAATCCCCCGCGAGGCACCGGTGACGATAGCCGTTTTACCGGCCAGCGGTTTGTGCCAGTCGGCTTCGCCGACTTGCTCGGCGGCACTGACGCGCAGTACCTGGCCGCTGATATAGGCCGACTTGGGTGACAGAAAGAAGCGTAGCGCTGCGCCGAGGTTTTGCTCCGCGCCGTTCGCAACAGTAATCAGCTGCGCGGTGCTGCCGCGGCTGCCCAGTTCTTTAGCCAGTGACCGGGTGAGGCCTTCCAGCGCGCGCTGGGCTGCGGCCTGTTCTGCGGTGGCGCACTGCAGGTGCGGGCGGCCGAGGAGAACAATGCGGCCGCCGTTTGTCAGCTGGCGGATATTGTCGTGGAAGAAGCGATAGGCCTGCACCAGCTCCAAACCGTCTTTCAAACCGCTGGCGTCAAATACCAGCGCCGCGTAGCGGCCTTCATCGGCGGCGTTGTTCAGTGCCGGGCACTGCTCCAGGGCAGCGGGTTCAGCCAGTACTTGAGCGTCGCTGGCCTGAATGACCTCGGCGGCGGCGTTGAGCAGCTCGGCACCGTTGGCGGCTCCCAGCAGCAGACGGCCCGAGAAAAAGCTGTTTTGCTGCGGCGAATAGCGCTTCAGTTCAACGGGAGCGTTAACACCCAGTGCGCCGAGGACTTTCTTTCCGGCACGTGATTGAATAAAGGCTTCGATGCGGTCTGTCATGAAAACTCTCCGTAGTAGGCCAATAAGGCTAGGCCAGCAAGGCTGTAGGCCGATGAATTCCGGCAAGGGCGCAAAATGGGCGCCTGCGTTAAGTCGGAGGCAATTCTACGCGCAGCCAGCCGCAGGTGAATTGACAGACTTGCCCCCTTAGCTCTGTCGGCTCAGCCAATGCCGCGCCGCTGCGCCTTGCTACACTGCGCCCCCATCAGACATCAGCCGAGGAAATTTCATGTCCCAGTCAGTCAAGCGTGTCGCCATCATTGGCGGCAACCGCATTCCGTTCTGCCGTTCCAATACCGCCTACTTCGGTGTCTCCAATCAGGACATGCTGACCGCTGCCATTGAAGGGCTGGTGCAGCGCTACCAGCTTCAGGGCCAGCGTCTGGGCGAAGTAGTGGCGGGCGCTGTAATGAAGCACAGCCGCGATTTCAACCTGACCCGCGAGACCGTACTGGGCACCTCGCTGGACCCGAGCACACCTTGTTTCGACATCCAGCAAGCCTGTGGCACCGGCTTGCAGGCGATCAATCTGGTGGCCAACAAGATCGCGCTGGGCCAGATTGACGCGGCTATTGCCGGTGGTGTTGACACAACCTCTGACGCCCCCATTGGCGTGAGTGAAGGCCTGCGCAAAATTCTGCTGCAAGTGAACAAGGCCCGCAGCCTGGGTGAGCGCATCAAGCCCTTTATGCAGTTGCGTCCGAAAGATGTTGGCGTTCAGATTCCTGTGAACTCCGAGCCTCGCACGGGCATGTCGATGGGCGAGCACACGGAAGTTACTGCAAAGATCTGGCAGATTCCCCGCGACCAACAGGATGAACTGGCATACCAAAGCCACAAAAATCTGGCGGCGGCCTATGATCGCGATTTCTTCAGCGATCTGGTCAGCCCCTTTAACGGCGTGAACCGCGACAATATTTTGCGTCCGGAAACAACCCTCGAAAAACTGGCAACGCTTAGCCCTGCGTTCGACAAGAGCAGTGGGCAGGGTACGCTGACAGCGGGCAACTCCTCGACTTTGACCGACGGCGCCTCGGCGGTACTGCTGGCAAGCGAAGAGTGGGCCAAGGAACGTGGCCTGCCCATTCGCGCTTACCTGAGCTTTGTGGAAACCGCTGCAGTTGATTTCGTCGGTCAGCCAGCAGCAGACAAAGAAGGTCTGCTGCTGGCGCCCGCCTACGCGGTGCCCCGTATGCTGGCTCGTGCAGGACTGACACTGCAGGATTTCGATTTCTACGAAATTCACGAAGCATTTGCCGCGCAGGTACTGGCGACCTTGAAAGTGTGGGAAGACGAAGATTTCTGTCGTGACCGCCTGGGCCTGGATCGTCCGCTGGGCAGCATCGACCGCAGCAAACTCAACGTCAACGGCAGCTCACTTGCAGCGGGCCACCCGTTTGCGGCGACTGGCGGACGCATTGTTGCAACCCTCGCTAAAATGCTGGAAGAAAAAGGCAGCGGTCGCGGCCTCATCTCCATCTGCGCGGCAGGTGGTCAGGGCGTTACCGCCATCCTTGAGCGCTGATTTACACACCGCCGAGAACAAAAACGGGGCTTCGGCCCCGTTTTTTTATGCCCGTTCGGCCGGGTAGATTTCAATCCTAGTTCCCGCCTTTCCCAAACGACTCACAGCTTCCCAGCTCGTAAGCCATCACCGACGAATCGGCGCAGGCCGTGCAGCCGTTGCTGTCTTTCGATACATCGTTAACTCAAGTGTTGGTTTTCAGTGATTGAAGACTGGCTTTGCGCGTTACCAATATTGTGAACATCGAGGCACTCGCGAACATAACCAAGCTGTAAATAATTGGGGCCATCGACATTTCCGCGCTCTTCAGCACTCCGGTCGTCAGCATTAGTGCCATTGTTCCATTCTGCAAGCCAACTTCCAGCGCTATGGTGCGTGCCTGTGCCTCACCGTCTAACAGGAATTTTCCCAGTTTGTAGCCAAGTGACATGGTTATTACATTGAGGAGCACAGCTGCTACGCCTGCTCGGGCTGCTGAGGATAGAAGCTGATTACCTAGCTGTAGGCAGATTGCAAGGATGAGCAAGGCGAGTACAACGGAGGAAGCGCGATTTACCCACAGTTCGGAGCGCTGGGCCCAAGAGGGCCATTTTGCCCTGAGTAGCATTCCTGCAATGACCGGAATAACACTGACTACTATCAGTTGAAAGAATGTTTTCAGCAGCGGCAGGCTGATGTCTTGCGCATTTTCACCATAGTGGTTGATGGCCCAGTTGGCGAGCAGGGGAATTGAGAATGGGGTGATGAAGCCGATAACTGCAGTTAGCGAAACGGATAGGCCGACATCCGCTTTTGCCAGCATGCTAAAAAGGTTGGATGTTGCGCCCCCGGGGCAGAGTGCAATCATAAAAAGCCCGATTGCAACGCCGCCAGTTAACCCCAGGAGTTCTATAAGTAGCAGGGCGATGAGCGGTAGAAGTACAAGCTGGCCGGTAATGCCTACCAAAAACCCTTTGGGAGTATGTACGACACGATAGAAGTCTTGAGGGGTAAGTCCCAAGCCGACTCCAATCATAACGATGATGAGGGTAATTGGCAGCCCCGCAGAAATTAAAGATTCGAGCATGATTCATCCTTATTGTTATAGCTGGAATTCCGTTTGCTGGTGTTTCCTCCAGCGTCCCTTGTCTGGTTTGACGGGTGGTTTTTACTCCTAGTTTTTACTCCTAGGTAGTGCTTGTGAAAACCTGCTTCTCAGTTCGGTTCAGACATTCTCATATTCCCGCTTCATAGCAATAGCGGGGTTCCTAGTGAATAGCTAGGCTTTCTGTAGTTGCCTTCTCCTTATTTGAAAATTATCACTGGACATTAACAAACGAGTGGTTATTATGTAAATGACCATGTGGTTATTTTTGTAGGGACTGCGTTGTTTATGCCTGAAAACCTAAGACGCCCTTCCGTTCAGATTGTCGGAAGGCCAAAGAAAGTCAGTCGGGAGCAGATTGTTGTAGCGGCTCTTGACGTTATGGAAAAGGAGGGATTCGCAGCATTAAGTATGCGTTCACTTGCACGTGAACTGGGAATTAACCATTCGACGCTCTACAACTATGTTGAACATATTGGTGAAGTGGAGAAAGCTGCTCTGGATGTTCTGATGGACAGGATTCCTATGCCGGATAGAACACGCACGGAACCTATACGTGCTCAGCTTATTGAGCATTTGTTGGCTGTGCGGCAGACCCAGATTGTTTTCCCCAAGTTCTGCCATGCACCGCCCGGAACTCCGGCCTGGCGCCTTCAGATGGCGTGTCTTTCCCAAATTCTCGACAACTGTTGTAGTGATGACGAGCAAATGGAGCACATGGCTATTGCGTATAACACGTTAATTAGTGTTGTTGCACACAGTGCTGAACACAATCGCTCTGCTGGGAATGACATTCCAATCACATCTGACTTGGAGGCAATATCTGCATTGCCCAAGGAAGATTTTGAGCCGCTTTTCAGGCCGTTGCGTCGCAACAAGACCTATAAGCGGGAGCTGTCTTCCTTTGTTTACCGATTGGATTACCTGATTAGTTGTTTGGCTCCCCACATAGCGAAATTGAGTGAAAAAGAACTATCCAGAATAGAGAAATCATTTGCCGGATAAGGCATAACCCATGACCTAATAAAACACGAAGCAACGGATGGATTCGGAGGAATAATAATGATTAAGGTGCCCTATAGGATATTAGGAATTTTCTTATCGGTGATTTCCCATGCAGCCCCTGTATGGAGTCAGAATGAAGAGAAGATAGACAAGGATAAGGTCGACAGTAGCAGACCCATATTGGAGGAGGTGTTTGTTACTTGTAGTGGTCAAGTAAAACTGGCCACGGGTTTATAAGTTTTCCAGTACATACT
>NZ_CFHTQA010000022.1:0-58324 GCF_984394615.1 Spongiibacter sp.
GTCACGAGCATGGGCTGGTTGGGGGGCGCGGTCGGCGGGGGTTCCTTCGCCAGCGGCTGGGGTCTGTCGCGGAGGTAATAGCCGGAGCGGTTGCGTGCTTCGATCAGACCGAGGTTTTCGAGGTGGCGATAGGCGGTAATCACGGTCGCAATGCTGACACTGCGTTGCTTGCTGAGCCTGCGCACGCCGGGCAGTCGATCACCCGGCTGGTAGATACCCCGCTCAATGCTTTGCTGCAGCTCGTCGGCGACTTGTTGGTATAGCGTTTCCATTGACGGGGTATCCAGTACAGTTGTGGCCGTGTTATATCGGTACAGATTTATATAGATTGGAATCTGTATCGTAACAATATTCGATTTTTGAATCTGTATCGATTTCTTGGGTGACATTATTCTTGTTGTTTCGGTGACGCACATTGTGGCGTCGTGACACAGCAGGAGAGAGTCGTGCCCCATCCTATATACATCGTTGACGCCTTCGTTTGCGGACCCTTTACCGGTAACCCCGCTGCAGTGTGTCTCATCAGTGGTAAGGAGTCTGCGCAATGGATGCAGCGGGTGGCGGCGGAAATGAATCTGTCGGAGACGGCATTCATCTGGCACTTGCAAGGCAATGAATGGGTGCTGCGTTGGTTCACACCCCGCTGTGAGGTGGATTTGTGCGGGCACGCCACCCTTGCGGCCGCTCACACGCTCTGGCAGCGGGGCAGTGATCACGACAGCATCGAGTTCCATACTCGCAGCGGCGTACTCACTGCCAAGCGGGATGGCCAAGGTATCAAGCTGGATTTTCCCGCGGACCGTCCCGAGCCGCTTTCTCCGGAAGCTGCTGCGAGTGTTCAACAGCTCGTGAAGGACAAGGCACAGTGGCTGGGGCGCGGGCGCGACGATGCCTTGGTGGTGTTTGCCAGCGCCGAAGAAGTCCGGCAATTTCAACCCGATTTTGCGCAGATACAGGCCTTGCCGTATCGCGGATTGCTTATCACGGCGAGTGGTGACGAAGAGGGACTGGACCTTGTATCACGCTTTTTTGCGCCGACCTTGGGAATCCCCGAAGACCCGGTTACTGGCGCCGCACATTGTCTGTTAGCCCCGTATTGGTGTGAGCGTCTTGGGCGCAAAACCTTGCGCGGATTGCAGGCATCGCCCCGTACCGGGCTGGTTGAGATGGCGCTATCGGGTCAGAGGGTGACATTGCGCGGCGCAGCGAACACCGTTCTGGTGGGAGAATTTCTCGGGTGATGGACTGGGCAGCTACAGCGTATTGAGCGCTGTCGCTGCCTGCCCGTGTTCGGCGTTTAGCCTGTGAGGATCAGAAACGGTAGGCGAGCTCCAGACCGTAACTCCGTGGATCAGCCCATTGGTTGATGGTAAAGGCCGTCAGATTGATCGCGGTGTTCCAGTATTCCTCGTCGCTGAGGTTTTTTCCCCATGCCGAGATGCGCAGTTCTCCCGAGCCCACCGGAATATCGCTGAGGTCGATACGGGCGTTAATCAGGCTGTAAGCGTCGACATTGGTGGTGGGGTCGTCGATGATCGTAATGTAGTAATCGTCCGTCCAGTAGTAGTCCAGACGCGCCGACAGGCTGCCGAAACTGAAGGGATCAAAGCTGTACTTAATGGACGCGAAGACCGTATTTTCAGGCGCGTAGGCGAATTGACGTTGCCTGGACATCACCAATAAACTCGTCATAACTTGCATCCAGCAGCGAGTAGTTCAGCGTGATATCCAGGTTCGCTGTCGGGCGTGCGACCAGTTCAAGCTCCATCCCCTGTAAGCTCGCGCTACCCGCGTTGACGATAAGGGTGCCGACTACTTCCTGAACAAAGCGGTCGCCCTGAAAATCCTCGTAGTCATTGTAAAAGACCGACATGTTTAGCTGCAGCCGTTGGTCCAGAAGGCGTGATTTCAGGCCAATTTCGTAGCCGGTCATGGTCTCTGGTGAAAACGGGGTGGTGAACGCCGCATTGCTGGTGGCAACCCCGTTGAAGCCACCGCTTTTGAAGCCGGTGGACACTTTTGCGTAGCCGTGAACATCGTCGTTAAAACGCCAGGTAACGTTTGCCATGGGGGTGAACTCACGCCACTGGTCATCAGCATTGATCGGAATCAAGTCGCCGGACGCCGTCAGTACGGGGTTACCTGCCGGGTCTCGAACGAAGACGCCCGCGTTGGGGGCAGACGGGTCCTGATTGTAGATGCTGATATCTTTGGCAAGGTTCGTCGCGTCTTTGGTTTCTTCCGTCCAGCGCCCGCCGAGGGTCAGATCCATGCGGTCATCAAACATATCGGGCGTCCAGGTCAGTTGTCCGAAGACCGCCGTGGAGACATTTTCTGCACCGCGTTGGCTGACGTCAAAGTCGTTGCCACCCAGTTGGAACAGCCAGCGTGGATTGTCGGTGTACCAGTCGTCTTCGTAGTAAAAAAGACCGACGACATACTGTGTGCGTTCAGTGCTGCCGACCAACTGGAATTCCTGCGTGAGCTGATCAAAATCGTTCTCGATTTTGAAGCGAAACAGGTCCAGCGCGGTGCCGTCAAAATCGCTCATGCTCAGTGTATGAAGATCGCGATAGCCGGTAATCGATTTGAAGCTCAGATCACCGATGGCCGTGCCGGGCATATCGTAGTGGAGCGTCAGCGTGTGTCCGCTCACGGTTGACTGGCTGGTGATTGCGCTGTCGTTGCTGATGGCGTCGGGGCGCTGGGTCTGTGTGGCGGCGGCAACAAGGGGATTGAGTTGCGGCGAGACGAACGCGAAGGCGTCTGAATTGGTCAGTGCCAGCATGGGCGGTGTTTGGTCAGCATTGAACCTGTCGTAGCCATAGTCGACGCTGAAACGCTCGGTGAGCAGCAAGCTCGCATCGAAACGCAGCCCCCACTGATCGCGGTTGTCGAAGTCATCACTCGACGGACCTTCGTTCTTGTAGAAACCGTCACGCTTGCGATAGAACCCCGAGCCACGCATGCTGAATTCGCCAAGCCCCTCACCAACGGTGCCCGCAGAGGGCAGGTCCACCGACGCGCGGGTTTCACGCAGCCGTTTGTTGCCGATGCCTGCGCGTAACTGTCCGCCCCATTCGCCACTGGGTTTTTGCGTGATGAGGTTGATAGCGCCGCCGATGGTGTTTTTTCCATAGAGCGTTCCCTGTGGGCCGCGAAGCACCTCAATACGCTCAAGGTCGACCGCATCAAAAATGGCGCCCGAGGTCTTCGAGATGGGAACGCCATTCAGGTACATGCCTACTGCATTGTCTCGGCTGAGATTGTTGCTGAAGTTGCCGGCACCGCGAATAGTAATGCCGGCGTTCACCGAGCCGCCAATAGTGGGGGTAATCACCAGACCGGGCGTGTAGTCAGAGACGCCACTGACGTCTGTCGCACCGATTTCAGTCAGTGTATCGCTGCTGATCGCCGTTACCGATATCGGCGTTTCCTGCATACTTTCTTCCCGTCGCTGGGCTGTGACAAGCACTTCCTCAAGCGTTGTCGACAGCGGGGCTGCCAGCGTCATGCTTGCGGGAAAAGCGGCCGTCGCGGCAAACAGACAGCATAGTGGGAACTTGTGTTTTGGCATCGAAGCTTCCTTTCTTTTATTAGATTTATAAACGGAATGGATGGTCTTGCCGGTGTGGGCATATCAAGAATTGCGGCGACAATTCCTGCGGTGCTTTCTCCGTGTTTTCCTATCAGGTAGCGAGTCTAAGTGAGGCACCGCGATCGAATCTATCAATGGGGAGAGTTAGTGAGTTTCCACCGACGTGGTAATGCGGAGGAGCACCCCTGTATGAGATGGCATTCGTTTTCGGCGAGCTGCGTGCCTGTTTCTGTTGTTTGCAGAACCTGCTGCTGCGACACATTGTCGCGTGCTTCGCCTGAAGCCCCCGTGTTCCTTGATGCAAGTCAACGGCAATAAATTCGACATGGAATAAGGGTCGAACTTTATTGCATAAAGACTCTATACTCGTCACGACAACAGTGTTTAGGTCGTTGGTCTGAACACTGAGCCTTCTGGGTAAAGCTGCTACGCCGTTAGCCTCCCTGGTTAGCGGTTGCGACCACCCGCACCACGGCAGAGAGAGCTGAGCAATGAATGAAACCCTGATCGAGCTATCGCGCCTGCAGTTCGCAGTCACCGCGATGTACCATTTCATTTTTGTTCCCCTGACCCTCGGTCTGACTTTCCTGTTGGCCATCATGGAGTCCGTCTATGTGATGACGGGACGCGAGGTCTATAAGGAAATGACCAAGTTCTGGGGCAAGCTGTTTGGCATTAACTTTGCCATCGGTGTTGCCACGGGGATTACCATGGAATTCCAGTTCGGAATGAACTGGTCTTACTACTCCCATTATGTCGGCGATATTTTCGGTGCGCCGCTGGCGATCGAGGGCCTGATGGCCTTCTTCCTCGAGTCGACGTTCATCGGTCTGTTCTTTTTCGGCTGGGATCGCTTGTCCAAGGTCAAGCATTTGATGGTGACCTGGCTGGTAGCCCTTGGCAGTAACTTCTCTGCGCTGTGGATTCTGATCGCCAACGGCTGGATGCAGAACCCGGAAGGCTCGGTTTTCAATCCGGAAACCATGCGGATGGAGATGCAGAGCTTTGCCGATTTGGTGATGAACCCGGTAGCGCAGGTGAAGTTTGTTCATACCGTATCTGCGGGCTACGTGACCGGCTCCATGTTTGTGCTGGCTATTTCCTCTTATTACCTGCTGCGCAACCGCCACATGGCATTTGCCCGCCGCTCTTTCGCGATTGCGGCAAGTTTCGGTCTGGCTTCAGCCCTGTCGGTGATTGTTCTTGGCGATGAGAGCGGTTACGAGCTGGGTGATGTGCAGCAGGTGAAACTGGCTGCGGTGGAAGCCGAGTGGGAAACCCACGAGCCTCCGGCGGCGTTCACGCTGTTCGGGATGCCCAATGAAGAAACGCAACATACCGACTACGCGATTCGCATTCCCTATGTGATGGGGCTGATCGCCACGCGCTCGCTGGATGAGCCGGTGATTGGTCTGGCAGACCTTAAGGAACAGCACCGCGAGAAAATTTATCAGGGCGCACAGGCCAGTATCCTGCTGCAAAAAATGCGCAGCGAAGGTCTCAGCGAAGAGGAAAACGCGCAGTTTGATTCAGTGAAGAGCAGTCTGGGCTATGGCCTGCTGCTGGATGCCTATGCCGAAGACCTGAGTGCACCGACCGATGCCGAGGTGCAGGCTGCCGTTGATGCCAGCATCCCCAAAATCGCGCCCCTGTTCTGGGCCTTCCGTCTGATGGTGGCGTGTGGCTTCTTCATGCTGCTGGTCTTCGCGCTGGCGTTTTTCTACAGCGCTCGCCACGGGCAAGAGAAGCCCCGGTGGTTGCTGAAGCTCGCTCTGTTCAGTCTGCCCTTGCCGTGGATTGCCAGTGAGGCGGGGTGGTTTGTTGCCGAGTATGGCCGCCAGCCCTGGGCGATTGCCGAGATTCTGCCGATCCACACGGCGGTTTCCAATCTGGCGGTGAGTGATGTGGTGATCTCGCTGATCGCCGTCACCGTGTTCTACACCGTGATGTTCATTATTGGCCTGTCCCTGATGATCAAGTTTGCACGCAAAGGGCCGGGCGTTATCGCACCCGCTGCGTCGGCTGAGCGCCTGCAAGGAGTGGAGTCATGATTGATTACGAAACCCTGAGAATTATCTGGTGGCTGTTGGTCGGTGTGCTGCTGATTGGCTTCGCCATCACCGACGGCTTCGATCTCGGCGTCGGAGCACTGCTTACTTTGGTGGGGCGCAATGACGACGAACGCCGGGTGCTGATTAACACGATCGGGCCCCACTGGGACGGCAACCAGGTGTGGTTTATTACGGCGGGTGGCGCGATCTTTGCCGCTTGGCCGCTGATTTACGCGACGGCATTCTCCGGCTTCTATCTGGCTTTGATGCTTACCCTGGTGGCCCTGTGGATGCGTCCGCTGGGCTTTGATTACCGCAGTAAACTGGAAGATCCGCGCTGGCGCGCGAGTTGGGACTGGGCGCTGTTCTGTGGCGGCCTGGTTCCCGCGCTGATTTTCGGCGTGGCCTTCGGCAATCTGTTGCTGGGCGTTCCGTTTGAGTTCGATGGCAACTTGAAAGCGACCTACACCGGGTCCTTCTTCGGCCTGCTTACGCCGTTTGCACTTTTGTCCGGCTTGATCAGCGTCAGTATGCTGATGATGCACGGGGCCACCTGGCTGCAAATGAAAACTGCCGATACCCTGCGTGGTCGCGCCGAGCTGGTGGCTCAGCGTTTGGGGATCGTCACGCCGGTGCTGTTTATTCTCGCCGGTGTGTGGGTGGCCTTCGGACTTGATGGGTATGTGATTACCTCACCGGTCGATGGGAATGCGGCGTCCAATCCGGTACTCAAGTCGGTGGACACCGTGCCCGGTGGCTGGCTGGACAATTACGCCCGGTACCCGTGGATGCTGATTGCGCCGGTTCTGGGGATTGTCGGTCCGATTCTGGTGAGCCTGCAGTCGCGCTCACACCGGGCTGGTTGGGCCTTTGTCGCCAGTTGTATCAGTCTGGCAGGCATCATTCTGACTGCGGGCTTCTCCATGTTCCCGTTCCTGATGCCCAGTACCACCATGCCGAGTGCTTCGCTGACGGTGTGGGATGCCACCTCCAGCCACTTCACACTCTCGGTGATGTTCTGGGTCGCCGTTGTACTGGTGCCGATTGTGCTGTCTTACACCGCCTGGACCTTCTACGTCATGCGCGGGCGGATTCGCGAATCGCATATTGCTGAAAATGGCCATTCACTGTACTGACAGGCAAGGAGAGACGAACGATGTGGTATTTCACTTGGATTCTCGGTGTATTGCTGGCCTGCTCATTCGGCATTATCAATGCCATGTGGCTGGAGAGCGTTGAAAACCTCGACCGCGAGGTGGACGATCAGTAGGGCCGCGATGCGAAGCCGGTGTTCACGGTATGGCGGCTGAGCTCGCGCGCGACAAGCGCGAGTTAGCCGCTTGGTTACGCACGGAAGGCAAGCGCTTTCGCCGCCGTGTATCGGGCGTCGTTGGCCTGTCGATGGTGGCAACCATCGCTCAGGTCGCGGCGCTTTTTCTGTTGGCAACGCTCGCTCAGCAGTGGGTGATTGATGGGCAGCGCGCCAGCCCCGGACTGCTGCTGGGGCTGGGCAGCGCGCTCGTCGTGCAGTTGCTGTTTCAACGCCTGCGGGAGCGGTTTCGCAGCGGTCTGGCTGACTGTGTTCAAACCCACTATCAGAGTGCTTTGCGTCGGCGTCTTGACGAGCGCAGTCTGGCGCTGATTCGCGATTACAGTGTGGCGAGCTGGCAATCCTTTTTTACCCGGCGCGTGTCGGCGCTCCAGCTTTACTTCTGTGATTACGTTCCCCAGACACTGCTGGCGGTGCTGGTCCCGCTGTTGGTCTTGGTGATTGTATTGCCCTTCAGTTGGCTGGTAGCCCTGACGTTATTGGTAACCGCACCGCTGGTGCCGCTGTTTATGTGGTTGGTCGGCATGGGCGCGGCAGTCGCGCATCGCGAGCACTTTGTCGCCATCGAGCGGCTGACGGGCCTGTTTCTCGACCGGCTGCGGGCACGGCAACTGCTGCAGATATTTAATCGGGTAGGGGCGGAGCGGGCGTTCTTTAACGACGCCTCGACGAATCTGAAACAGCGCACTCTGAACGTTGTCAGCCTGGCGTTTCTGTCGTCCTCGGTGCTCGATTTTTTCACCACGCTGTCCATCGCGCTGGTTGCGGTATTCGTCGGCTTTTCATTGCTGGGTGAAATCAGCTTCGGTCACTGGTCCAGTGGTCTCAGTTTGCGGGATGGCCTGTTCATGCTGTTACTGGCGCCGCTGTTTTTCAGTGAGTTGCGCCTGCTCGGGCGTCACTACCACAGCAAAGCCGAAGCCCTTGGTGCGGCCGATGAATTGCAGTCCATTCTCGATCTGCCGCCGCTGGCCGTGATGCCTCGGGGTCTTCCTCTGACACTGCCGCCGTTCAAGGTGCTGGCGTCAGATGCGGGACACAGCATTCTTAGTGTGCCCGGATTGACCCTCGGCAACGGAGCGCGGATTTTGCTCAGCGGCGCTTCCGGCAGCGGCAAAACCAGTTTGCTTGAGGCGCTACTGGGGCAGCGCCCGGTGCGCAGCGACACGCGCATGTCTCGCCTTGAGCGCGGCGATGTCGCGTGGCTGGATCAGTCGCCGCCCGTGTTGCCGGGCAGCATTCGCGAGAATCTCGCACTGGGTCAGCCTCTGGACGATGCGCGATTGCTGGCGGCATTGGACGATGTCGGTCTCGGTGAGTGGCTGTCGCAACAGTCTCAGGGCCTGGACACGCTAATGGGCGACTATCCGCCCCTGTCTGGCGGTCAGCGTCAGCGCTTGGCGATTGCCCGGCTGGTGTTGCAGCAGGCCAGTGTGGCGTTTCTCGACGAGCCGACGGCACATTTGGCACCAGAGCAGCGCGAGGCCATTACGGTTTTACTGCAGCGGCAGCTAGCGGATCGCACGGTGGTCTGGATCGCCCACGGTCAGACAATGAACGATTTCTTCACTGAGCAATGGCAGATTATTGATGGCGACCTTGTCCTGGGCAAGCCGCCAGTCTTGGATGCACGGCGAGGTGACGATGCGCACTGAGCGTTATGCGGCCATGGCGCTGTCCACCACGCACTTGATGGCGGGGGTGGTATTACTGCTGTTGTCCGGCTGGTTTATCGCCGCCAGCGCTGCGGCTGGCTTGGCGCCCCTCGCTGCCACGTTTAACTATGTGATTCCCGCGGCGATGATTCGCTTTCTGGCGCTGCTGCGGATTCTCGCGGGCTATGGCGAGAAATACTTCGGTCATGCGGCGTTGTTGGATAAGGTCAGTCAGCTTCGGCTGTCGGTATTCGATGGCGTGATGAATGGCCGTGCCGATGAGAGTCGTGCCGAAGAGCTGGAACGATTGGGTCAACACACGGACGCGCTGGCCAGCCGGGATATCGCCGTGTTGTTCCCGCTGATTTCCGCAGCTGTACTGGCGCTGCTGCTGAGTGTTTTCGGCCTGCTGGTTTTCCCCCCGCTGTTGCTGTTGCTCGCCATCACGGTGCCTGCGGCGCTGTTGATCGCGCTGTGGCAGTGGCGTTGCCTGCACCGTCATCGGAGTCAGCTGGCAAAAGGACAAACAGCGTATACGGCGGCTATCGAGCACTACCTGACATCGGCTTCGCTCTGGCACCACGGCATGTCAAATCGGACATTGGAGGCCAGCCAGACGGATTGGCAGTCAGCCCGTCACCGCCTGCGCGAAACGGAAAACTGGGGCGATTGGCGAATGACCGTCTTTGCGATGTCGCTGCTACTGTTTGCGGCCGCTGCGCCCCCGCAGGAGTGGCTGGGCAGCCCGTATTTAATGCTGGGTCTGTTTTTCTGTCTGTCGTTACCGGACTGGTTGGGGCCGGCAATCCGTGCCATGTCGCCCTTGGCCGAAGCCCAGCTCGCCGAGGCAGAACTGCACAAGCTGATGGCGGTGAGCGATCGCGTTGCCGTCGACGGAGAGGAGGGCGTCGCGCGACTGCCGATTGATACGCTGAGCTTGTCGTCGCTGCGCCCGCAGCGAGGACAGTTCCACGAATCGGGTCTGGATTTGACGCTGCGACGCGGCGAGCTGGCGCTGGTGCAGGGCAGTTCCGGCAGCGGCAAAAGCTCACTGCTACTGGCAATTGCCGGGCTGTTGCCAATGAGCGGGAAGCTGCTCATCGATGGCGGAGACGTGTCGACGATATCACCGGCCCAGCGCCGGAGAAACCTGCTGTACATCGAGCAGTTTCCGGTCGTGCTGGCCGATACACTGCGGCAAAACCTGCTGGTGGCCGCGCCCGGTGCCAGCGACGATGCACTGCGCGATGCCCTCGTGGCGACCGGCCTGGAAGCCGTGCTGAATGATGGTCTGGATCAGTGGCTGGGTGAAACCGGCCGCCTGTTGTCCGGGGGCGAGAAAAAGCGCCTCGGCATCGCCCGGGCACTGCTCAGTGAGGCGCCGGTCTGGCTGATAGATGAGCCCTTTGAAGGGCTGGATCAAGCGGCTATAGAGCGCTTGTCGGTCTTGCTGAGCCGCGAGCGGGAATCGCGAATTCTGATCGTGGTATCGCACCGCGAGCTGGAGGGTTTGCAGCCCGATGTCCGCCTGTCTCTCGATGTCTGATGGCATTGCCTGCTAACAAGATGCTGCCCCCGTCTGCGCGTTGGCGCTCAAGGCCGTTTCCCGGCAGCTTGGTCCATATCATTCGTCCACGGTTTTGTTAGCGTAGGCCTCTTTCATGGCGTGATTTTCCCCAAGGGCATTCAAGTGTATTGCTGATTGAATGCGTCCCTTTGTGAAGCCGCAGCCACATCATCAAAGAGGAACACACCATGCCGCGCTCTCCCGTATTGGCGTCACTGCTGGATAACCCCGGCCTTCTACCGATTGATACCTTGCACGAGCTGTTCGACAGTCTCCCCGCTGTGGAATGTCAGGATATGTTGGGCGACTGGCGTGGAGGTTGTTTTAACACGGGACATCGCGGTGAGGCGATGCTCGAGAAACTGGGCTGGGCCGGTAAGCGCTTTACTGCTGTGAATGACGTCAATCCTATTATGAGCGCCGATGCGGATGATCAGTTGGTGGTCAATGATGTGATGGGCACAGCGTCGCTGAGACGAGTGGAGTATCGGGGCGTTGTTACGGCGACTATGGTCTATGATCAGCACCCCATCTTTGATCACTTTCGCCGAGTGAGTGACACCGAGCTGCTTGGTGTGATGGACAGCAAAGGCGATGAGATGCCCCTCTACTTTTATCTGATGCGTGCCGGTTGATATGCGTATCACGGCAGCCGTTGCCCGAACAGCGGGGCAGCCTTTCGAGCTGGAGAGCTGCGAACTGGAAGCGCCCCAACGGGGTGAAGTGCGTGTGCGCGTAGAAGCCTGTGGCATCTGTCATACAGACCTCGTTGCCAGAGACCAATATTGGCCGGTGCCACTGCCTGCCGTGCTGGGGCACGAGGGTGTTGGCATCGTCGAGGCGCTGGGAGAGGGCGTTACCCAGTTCGCGGTGGGGGACCGTGTACTGATGAGCTTCGGTGCCTGCGGCCACTGCGGGTCGTGTCGCGAAGGGCAGCTCGGCTACTGTCAGCAGGCGCCGGTCTTTCAGGTGCTGGCGCAGAGGGAAGACGGTTCGTCGCCGATTAGCTGTCGTGGCGAGCGTGTCAGCGGCCATTTTTTCAGACAGTCGTCCTTTGCCAGCCATGCGATTGCGTCCACCGTTAATCTGGTCAAACTCGAGGCTGATTTGCCGCCGCAGTTAATGGCACCGCTGGCTTGCGGTGTGCTTACCGGCGCCGGGGCAGTGCTGGAATCCTTGCAGGCCGAGAAGGGCTGTGCGATTGCCGTAGTAGGCTGCGGGGCGGTTGGGCTGTCGGCGATTATGGCAGCGAAAATCGCCGGGTGTGAGCCGATTGTGGCAGTGGATGTTAATCCGCAGCGGCTGGCCTTGGCGGAGGAGCTGGGGGCGTCGGTGACGCTGAACTCGGCAGAGCAGCCGCTGAAGAAAGCCCTCAAAAAATTGGGGGGTATGCACTATGTCGTGGATACCACGGGTATTACCGATGTGATGCGCGAGGCCTTCTCCGGTCTGCGCTCTCGTGGCACCTTGTTGTGTGTCGGCGTCTCCAAACCGGGCAGTGAGCTGTCGCTGGATATGGCCAGTCTGCTGATGCAGGGCAAGACGGTTCGCGGCTGTATCGAAGGCGATGCGCTGCCTGCCGACTTTGTTCCAAGACTCATACAACACTATCGACAGGGAGAGTTACCTCTGGAGAAGTTGGTGACGTCCTATCCTTTTTCCGCGATCAATCAGGCGATTGAAGATGCCAAACGCGGACGTGTTGTGAAAGCGGTACTATCGATGCAGCAATCAATGTAATAGCCAGTTCGCAAATTGGCGCGAAAATCGTCATTTGGTGAGCTGGCTCAAGCGGTATTGCGTAGCAATTCATGCCAACAGGGCTGTGGTGGCGCTAGCTGTTTAGTGCCCATCGACTATGCTTGGATGATTCGGCTTTTACATTTTCAGGGTCATGTTATCGTCGACAGATACAGGCCTTAGCAGCATCACAACACAATGACAGGAGAGGTGTTCAATGAGCGACAGTTCTACGCAGGGTAAATGCCCGGTTATGCACGGCGGCAATACCAGCAACGACCACACCACCATGGATTGGTGGCCCAAAGCGCTGAATCTCGACATTCTTCATCAGCATGACCGCAAAACCAATCCGCTGGGCGACGATTTCAATTATGCCGAGGCTTTCTCCAGCCTTGATCTTGAGGCGGTCAAAAGCGACCTGAAAGCGCTGATGACTGACAGCCAGCCCTGGTGGCCGGCAGACTGGGGACACTACGGCGGCTTGATGATCCGCATGGCCTGGCATTCGGCGGGCAGCTATCGTGTGGCCGATGGCCGCGGTGGGGCGGGTACGGGTAACCAGCGCTTTGCACCGCTGAACAGTTGGCCCGACAACGTTAATCTCGACAAGGCACGGCGCTTACTGTGGCCGATCAAAAAGAAATACGGCAACAAGCTGTCCTGGGCCGACCTGATTATTCTCGCGGGCAATATGGCCTATGAGTCCATGGGCCTGAAAACCTTTGGTTTTGCCGGTGGTCGTGAGGACATCTGGCACCCGGAGAAAGACACCTATTGGGGGTCAGAAAAAGAGTGGCTGGCACCCAGTGATAGTCCCAACAGCCGCTATTCCGGTGAGCGCGATCTGGAAAATCCACTGGCTGCGGTCATGATGGGGTTGATCTACGTGAACCCCGAAGGCGTGGACGGCGAACCGGATCCACTGAAAACCGCTCACGATGTGCGCGTTACCTTTGAACGCATGGCGATGAACGATGAAGAGACGGTGGCGCTGACTGCGGGCGGTCACACCGTCGGTAAATGTCACGGCAACGGCGATGCCGCGCTGCTGGGCCCCGACCCGGAAGCCGCCGAGCTGGAAGACCAGGGCTTGGGGTGGATCAATAAAACTCAGCGTGGCATCGGCCGCGATACGGTAACGAGCGGCATTGAAGGAGCGTGGACTACACACCCCACCCAGTGGGACAACGGCTATTTCTATCTGCTGCTGAACTACGACTGGGAACTGGAGAAAAGCCCTGCCGGCGCCTGGCAGTGGGAGCCGGTTAATATCAAGGAAGAAGACAAGCCGGTGGATGTGGAAGATGACAGTGTCCGCTACAACCCCATCATGACCGACGCCGATATGGCGATGAAGATGGATCCGGAATACCGCAAAATTTCCGAGCGCTTTTACAAGGACCCCGAGTACTTCTCTGAAGTCTTCGCCCGCGCCTGGTTCAAACTGACCCACCGGGATCTGGGGCCGAAGTCGCGTTACCTTGGCGCGGACGTACCGCAAGAAGATTTGATCTGGCAGGACCCGGTACCGGCTGCAGAGTATCAGCTCAGCGATGCGGACATTGCCAAGTTGAAAAGCCGTCTGCTCGACAGCGGTCTGAGCATTGCCGAGCTGGTCAGCACGGCCTGGGACAGCGCGCGGACTTTCCGTGGCTCGGACTATCGCGGAGGCGCCAACGGTGCCCGCATTCGCCTTGCGCCTCAGAAAGACTGGGAGGGCAATGAGCCCGCCCGCCTGCAAAAGGTACTGGGCGTTATGGACGGCATTCAAAGCAGCTTCGGCAAACCGGTCAGTCTGGCTGATCTGATTGTGCTGGGCGGCAGTGCGGCGATAGAAAAAGCGGCTAAGGATGCTGGCGTCGCGGTCAGCGTTCCCTTTGCGCCGGGACGCGGTGATGCCACGCAGGAGATGACCGATGTGGATTCTTTCGAGCCGCTGGAGCCGCTGCATGACGCCTACCGCAACTGGCTGAAGAAAGACTATGTGGTCTCCGCTGAGGAGCTCATGCTGGATCGCACGCAACTGATGGGCCTCAGCGCTCACGAGATGACCGTGCTGGTCGGTGGCATGCGTGTGCTGGGAACCAACCACGGTGGCAGCAAACACGGCGTGTTTACCGATCGGGAAGGCGTGTTAAGCAACGACTTCTTCGTCAACCTGACCGACATGGCCAATAGCTGGGTGCCCAAGGGCAGCAATCTCTACGAGATTTGCGACCGGGCAAGCGGCGAGGTGAAATGGACCGCCACGCGGGTCGATCTGGTGTTTGGTTCCAACTCGATACTGCGCGCCTATGCCGAGGTGTATGCTCAGGACGATGCCGCCGAGAAGTTCGTGAACGACTTTGTGGCGGCCTGGACCAAGGTGATGAACGCTGATCGCTTCGATCTGAAATAAGGCGATTGGCAAGGCCACAAGGCGCCGCTCACACGCGGCGCCTTTTTTGTGTCTAGCTGACGTGGTCGCTAGGGTAGTGGCGGCTAGTTGTTGAGCTGCTGGTGAAGTGCCTGACGGTAGGCACTGATACCGGGAATCAGTGCAATCAGCAAACTGCATCCCAGGACAGCGAGCAGGTAGCTGATGGCCGTGGGCGACAGCAGCGTGCCGTCGAGAAACAGGCTGAAGCGTTCAGCCAGCAGCTCACCCGCGACGCTCGTGCTCAACCATAGCAAGGCGACGGCGAGCAGTGAGGCGCCCAGACTGATTATCAGTGCCTCCATTTCAATCAGCGCCAGCAGGAACCACGGCGAGGCACCGATGGCGCGCAGCACGGCCATTTCCCGCTGGCGTTCGCGGATCGATGTCAGCAGCATCGCCGCCAGTCCCAGCAGCGCGGCCAGCAGGACCAGCGCGGAAATCAGCCGCAGGCTTGTCTCCATGACTGACATCATGTCCCAAAGCTGGCTCAGCGTAACACCGGGCAGAATGGCTTGCAGGGGCTCGCCGCGATAGTTGTTGATCTGACGCTGCAGTCCGAAGGTGGCCATTTTGGATTCAAGGCCCACCATAAACGCGGTGATATTGTCGGGGGTTTCGCTGTGGTGCTGGTTCGCCTGATTGCCGAGGTGGTCCGGCAGTTTCACGCCGTGCTGCCATCCCTCGTGAATGGCTTCAATGGCGCCGAGACTGACATACAGGGCGCGGTCTACCGGCGTCCCTGTGGGCTTGAGAATGCCGCTGACGCTGAAGGGGTTGTCGTCGTGTTTGCTGAAACTGGTCGTGCCCATGCCGTGGGCCAGCACCAGTTGGTCGCCCAGATGGTAATTCAAGTCGCGGGCCACATCGCTGCCCAGCACCACATCGAGGGTCTTGCTGAAGGCTTCACCGCTGCCGAAGCGCAGTGATTCTCCTTGAGCGTAGCGAAAGTGCTGGAAATACGCTGCCGTGGTGCCGACCACGCGGTAGCCTTTGTGGGAATCGCCGAGTGAGAGGGGAATGGTCCAGTCTACTGCCGGGTTGTCGGCAATCGACTGGTAACTCTGCCAGCGAACATTATTGGTGGCATTGCCCAGGTGGAACACTGAGTACAGCAGCAGGTTCACGTTGCCGGTGCGAGCGCCCACAATCAGGTCGACGCCGGACACGGTATTGCCAAAGCTGTTTCGGGCCTGGTGGCGGAGCTGTTCCACGCCCAGCAGCACGAAGACGCTGACGGTAATGGCGAAGAGAGTGAGCAGTGCCGATCCTTTGCGGCTGAGCAGGCTTTGCCAGGCGAGACGCAGAAACATCAGGACGGCCCTCCGGCACAGTTGAGCTGTTCGAGATTATCCGCCCGTGAAAAGTGTCGGGCGAGTTCGGCGTCGTGACTGACAAAAATCAGCGCGCTGTTCTGTTGCTTAACCTGCTCCAGAAGCAGATTCATAAAGCGGTCGCGGTTGCGCTCATCCAACGATGAGGTGGGTTCATCCACGATCAGCAGCTCGGGCTGATGAATCATGGCCCGCGCAATCGCGACCCGCTGTTGTTGACCAATGCTGAGATGTGAGGCCCGCTGCTTGAGTGCAATCTCCAAATCCAGTGCACTCAGCATGGCCTGAATCTGGTCAATGCTGCAGGGGCGATGGGCGAAATGCGGGGCCAGCCGGATGTTATCGATGACGCTCAGATAGGGAATCAGGTTGAACTGTTGAAAAACCACACCCATATGCCGGGCACGAAAGGCATCGCGCCGGCGCGAGGAGAGGGTGTTCAGCGCGGTGTCGAGCACCCTTAGCGAACCGCTGCTGGGCAGGAGGATGCCACTCAGCAGGTTTAACAGGGTCGATTTACCGCTACCCGAGGCGCCGTGCAGAAACACTGTCTCGCCAGCATCCACCGACCAGTGGGGAATATTCAGTACCGACTGGTCACTGCCGGGGTAGTGAAAGCACAGATGGTCGAGGTGAACAAGCAAGGCACAATTCCTATGCAGCGGTGTCGGAGAATCGGTATCGGCGATGGTCGATCATGATATAACATATCGCGCTTCAAGGATCACTGGGTGTCAGCAATGCCACCTGAAAATCGGCATAAAACAGGGGAAAGGCGTGTCGCAACTGAAAATGCTGTGGGCACCGCTGCTGCTCGCCGCCAGTTTGATGGCAGCGGGCGCGCAGGCTGCAGATTATCGAACGATTGAGTGGATTGAGCTGATGCCCGCCGACGATCTGGAGGCGTTTCTGAATCCGCCCGAATCGCTTAACGACATTGAGGACGGTACCGAGGCTGACCAGATTGCCGGGCAACTCGACAATCGCAGCGCGGTCGACGTTGACGATACGCGCTACAAGCAAGCCTTGGTTTCGACCCGTGTGATTGATGCCTTTGACGGTCAGGCGATCAGGGTGCCGGGGTTTATCGTGCCGCTGGAGCATGACGCGCAGCAGCGGGTAACCCGCTTTTTTCTGGTTCCCTATTACGGCGCCTGTATTCACGTGCCACCGCCACCGCCGAACCAGATTATTTATGCCGAATACCCCAAAGGCTTTAAGCTTGAATCGCTGTATGAGCCGTTTTGGATGTCGGGCACCATGCGCACCTCGCTGACAGAGAATGAAATGGCCACCTCGGCCTATGCCATGACGGTAGATCGTCTCGATCCCTACGAGGACGAAGAGTGATGTCAGCGGCTGACGACACAGTCCAGTAGCGCCGCTTCCAGACCTTCGAAGGCGGCGGTGTCGCTGCTGATGCATTCAATGCGGCTGTCGAGCGTGTCATCCAACTCAAATTCGCTGAGCACCTCGTCGGCCTTGTTATAGGCCACGATGCCGCGCGCGGTAATGAAGACGCCCTTGATCCGCTCGGCCCTGATCCCGAGTAACAGCTGGTAAAGCCTGTCGGCGTCAAAGGTCCAAGCGGGATCAAAAACCCAGCCCCGGCTGAAGAAACCTTCTCCCTGATTGTCGACGCTCACATAGCCCTGTTCCGGCAGGGCGTGGGTGTCGAGTGTCGCGGGGCTCTCACCGTGGTGGTGATGAGCCGTGTCGTCGGCCGCTGTCGCCGCGCCATTCAGCCAATCTGTGTCCACCTGACCGTGCGCCACGGGGTAGACCGCTTTTTCATTCAGATCAACGATCTGTTCCAGAAAGGCCATCAGTGCGGGCAGGTCCCCATCGTTGTAGAGATCGGCTTTGTTCGCGATGATCACATCGGCAATGGCCAGCTGCTGGCGAAAGCTGGCGTGCTGGGTATAGCGTTCGTCGTGGACTTTGCGGGCGTCGACCAGTGCCAGTGTGCTCTTGAGGTCGAGCACCTCGCGATAGTGCTCCGCACTCAGTGACTCCAGGATTTCGCGGGGGTGGCCAAGTCCGGTGGGCTCAATCAGCAGGCGGTGAGGGCGGGCGGCGGTGAGCAGGCGGTTGAGCGCAATCTGCATGGGCAAGCCCGCGGTACAACACATACAGCCGCCCGGGACTTCGCGAACAAATAAACCATTGGCCTCCGACTCGCTGCCGTTGTACAGACTGCCATCGATACCCACTTCGCCAAACTCATTCACCAGTACGGCCCAGCGCTCATCGGTGGGCTTCTGCTTAAGCAGCTCTAGAATCGCGGTAGTTTTACCCGCGCCGAGAAAGCCGGTAATGACATTGCAGGGAATGGCGTGAAGTGCAGACATAAGCAGGGTCCTTGCCGTCGGGTTACTGCCCGACGGCGATTGGCGGTGTATAGCTATAGGTGTATTAGCTGGGAGTATTCAGGCGGCCAGGTTGGCGCAATCCTGACAGAGGCAATGCAGTTCCAGTTGCGGACTTTTCAGCACATAGCCCGCCTGACTGACATTGTCCTTCAGTGTATTGATCAAATCTTTTTTAATGCCGATTTCCTTCACCGTGCCGCATTCATCGCAGATCAAAAACTGCGGGACTTCGTGTCGGTGATCGCAACTGATATGTGAGCAGGCCACATATTTGTTGGCAAGGTGCAGCTTATGGACCAGATTTTCACCTTCCAGAAAATCCAGAATACGGTACACGGACATGGGGGGAATCGGCTCGTCGAAGGTTTTGCCGCAGTAGTCGGCCAGCTCGTAGGCCGACATCGCCTTGTTGCTTTCCAGTAATCCCGACAGCACCCGCTTGCGCTTTTCCGTCAGCCGGGCACCGTGAGCGCGGCAGTTGGCTTCGGCGCGATCGAGAATTTGGGCGGTGGTGTGCATGATGGGCTTACCTGAAGGAAACATTGTCCCGGCTATTATCCAGTGTTAACGCGCCCTGTCGACCTCCAACAAGCCATTGCACCGACAGTAAGTTCAGCGCAGGGTATTTGCTTAGCAGATCAGTTCGCAGACCGCGCAGTGTTGATGGGCGCTCACAGTGGAAGCGGTAGTGCGCCTCAATATCCCTGTGAGCAACATCGCGGTGCTCGTCCGAGCCGGGCTCGAATCGCTCGTCGATATTGGTCCACTGCTCACGCAGTCGGCACTTGCCGCCTTGCAGTTGCAGGCGCTGCTGGACATCGCCCAGTTCTTTGCGCAGCGCAGTGAGCCGACGTTTCTCCGCCTGGCTGTTTGCGCGGTGCTCGAAGCCCGGCAGATTCATGGCCGCCGAGTCGAGATGGATCTCGAGTGCTTTTCCTTCCACCGCCACGGTCAGTGTGGCCTGACCGTGAACATGTGCACTCGGCAAGGCCGGCTCATCAGCGTGTGTCGCCAGAACTAGCGTCAACAGGCCAATCAGCCCGCTGGTCTTGAGCAAGCGCTGACGCCGCCACGGGGAGTCGAATCCCCGCCGCCGCGTCGTGCAGGGCTTAGAAGCTGCCACGCAGACCAATGCTGATATTCCGGCCAGGAAGGGGAGCCAGGTCTTTGAGGAATGAAGAGTGGACTCGTGCTTCTTCATCACTCAGGTTGCTGCCCTTGACGTAGACGGTCACATCGCCGTTGCGCGTGTCGCCGAGCCCGGCGAAGGTGTACGCCAGCTCTGCATCCATCAGCGTGTAGGCGCCGGTGGTGGTTTCGAGTTCGGCTACGCGATCCTGCTCAAAGTAGCGGCTCATGCCAAACGCGGCATTCCAGCCGTTAAGCGCATAGCGCAGTTCGCCACCCAGACGCGCGGGGGGAATACGAGGCAGGTTGCCACCGTCTTTAAGTTTGCCGCGAGTGGTGTCGGCCATCAGTGTCAGTTTTAGCGGGCTGGCGAGTTGCCAGGCCAGTTGAGCCTCTACACCGTAAAGGGTGGCGTCGGCCTGCTGGAAGACGTAGACCGGGAAGTCGTCATGGCCGTGTTCGTGCTCCTCTTCGCCGCCAGCTTCTTCTTCGTGATCGTGACCACTGATATCGCCACTGCTATACCCAGTGCTTTGCTGATAGTAGAAATCATCAATTTCGTTGTAGAAGAAGTTGAGTACCCAGGCGATATTGCCGGCGTGTTTGCGCAGGCTCAGGTCGATATTGTTGGACACTTCCTCAGTGACATCGTCGTGGTAATGGAAGTGGGGATGGTCACCCGCATGCAGATCGAAGACCGCACCCACTTCAAACGCGCCACTGCCAATGTGCGGGCCGTAGGAGAACAGCTCGGCAGCACTCGGTGCGCGCTGGGCGTGGGTCAATGAGATACCGGCGTTGTAGCCCGGCGTGAATTCCCAGACCAGTCCGGCGGACAGACTGATGGGGGTGAACTCCATATCGTCGAAGTGTTGCAGGGTGTGGCTGTCAGCATCGTCTTCGGCGTGGTGATCTTCCCATTCAATCGGGTCGGCTTTGATGCTGACTTGCTCCACACGAGCGCCCAGTTGCACCAGCACATCGCCAATATGCTTCTCTTCCATCAGGGCGATGGCGTAGCTTTCCGTTTTCGCCGGTGGGGTAAAGGCTTCCTCGCCAATGGCTTCAAAGTCGGAATGCGTCACTTCCACAGACACCGCGCCTCGCCAGCCTGCCATCTCCTGCATCAACAGGTCTACGCGGGCCTGCAGGGTTTCATTGCGGAAAATGGTGCCGACTTCACCGCCCTCAATCTCCTTGTGTTCGTAATCGGTGTAGCCGATGCGGGTGTTAATGCCGCTCAGCAGGGGCGTATCCAGCGACAGTTCGCTGATCAGCTGCCAGCGGTCCTGCACCAGATCGGATTGCACGGCCACGTCTTCTTCATGCTCTTCGTGTTCTTCCTCGCCCTCGTGTTCTTCTTCCTCGTGAGCGTGGCTGTGGCCGGGAATACCGTTCAAGCGCTCCAGGCGACCGTAGGACAGGCCCACATAGCCGTTGTCCAGCAACCAGCTACCGCCAATATTGAAGCCCTTGCTTTCCGAGGCGCTGTTTTCCAGCACACCGTCGCGGCCTTCCTCGTGCTCCTCTTCGTGCTCGTCTTCATGGTCATGCTCTTCCTCAAGCGCTGCAGCGCCGGGAATTTCGTAGTTATTGCCGTCGCGTTTGAAGCCGTCTATGTGGACGGCAAACTGCTCGGTGCCGCCGGTGTAGGCGAAGGACGCCTCGTTTTCGTCGGCAACGCTGTTGTGGCCGATGGCGAAGGCGCCGCGCTCTTCACTGGAAGAGGGCACGCGGTCGTCGACAATATTGATCACACCACCAATAGCACCAGAGCCGTAGAACAGCGTGGCGGGGCCGCGCAGAATTTCAATTTGCTCGGCAGTGCTGGCCTCAGTGGATACCACGTGGTCGGGGCCGACCCGCGAGGCGTCGCTGACGTCCAGGCCATTCTGGGTAATCAACACGCGAGGGCCGTTAAGGCCGCGAATAATGGGGCTGCTGGCAACCGGACCAAAATAACTGGAGTGCACGCCCACTTCATTTTTCAAGGTTTCGCCCAGCGTTGAGGCCTGCTTGCGGCGCAGGTCTTCACCGGCAACGACCGTCACCGGCTGAGCGGACTCCATCACAGAGATGTGCAGCGGCACGGCGGTCACGTCGACTTGCTCAATCACCGAACGGTAGAGTTTTACCGTCAATGTGCCGCGGTGTTCACCGTGCAGGTGAAGCGTTTCGTGACTGTAGCCGGGCGCGTTGATATGCACCTCGTCAACCTGGCTGTCGTCTACGTTGAGTTTGAAATTACCGAGGCTGTCGGTCGTTGCGGTTTGCTGGCTGCCCAGCAGCTCGATGGTGGCACCTGCAAGCGGCTTGCCGTTGGCATCCTGCACCTGCCCAGACAGGGCATGTCCCAGGCTGGAGAGCGTGAGCAGTGCGAGAAAGCTCGCAGAACGATTCATACAAAAACTCCTAGTTGAATCATTAATCCGGCAGCGCTGAGCGCGACCATTTAAGCAAAATCCAGGGTGAGTAACAGTCGTGTTTCACCATCCGGCACGCAGGGAGAGCGGTGCACCAGTCCCGCGCCCTCATTGCCCGCCCATTGTTCGCCCTTCAGCAGCGCCACATCGCCCGCGGCTAACTGGCAGATAGCGGCTGGTGACGGATATAAGCCGCTGTCGGCATCGCTAAGCCCCTGGCTACCCGCGTCAAGCCTGCGGCGATCCACCACCTCGTGGGGTAGCCACTCGGTTGCGGGGCCGGTGTAGGTACAAATCAGGCGACAGGGTACGTGGTCAATGTGAAACTTTGGGCACATCTCTGATCGCAGGGCATTCATCCTGAGTCCACCGCTGCGCAGATCGAACAGGCAGCAGAACATCTCGGTGAGCAAGCGAAGATCCGCGGCCAGATGCGGATAGGCGGCGATGCCCGGCAGGGCGCGGTCGACATCGCTGGCCGCTCTCAGTACCACCCGGTGGTCACTCAGCCCCCCGGCGCGCAGCAGCGCGCGGGCGTCTTCCTGCAGGAGCGGTGGCGACTGCTGGCGCCGCCACACGGCCATATTCACGTCGTCCTGATAAATTTCGGTCAGGCGCTCCGGAGAGTGGCCCAGTACGTCGTGCCGGAAGCTTGCTGCTGCCGTCGTGGCAGGGCTTGTGTGCTGAGCGGCAATCATGCTCCGTCTCCCCAGCGTGGAAACGGATCGGGCAGCTGCTGCCAGTAAGCCCGTCCGCCCAGCAGTTCTTCCTCGCTGAGCAGGCAGTTGTCCAGTGCTTCCGTAATCGTTCGAGCGTCCAGATTCTGTCCGATAAATACCAGCTCCTGGCGCATATCGCCGAAAGGTTCCTGCCAGTTTTTATGGATCGAGGCGAGATAGTCCTCATCTTCAGGCCAGCGGTCTTTGGGGACGGCTTTCCAGAACAGTCCTGCGAAACCATAGCGCGCCATGCCGCCAGCCTGACTCCATTGCCCGGCGAACTCGGGGCGGCTGGCCAGCCAGAAGTAGCCCTTGGAACGTATCAGCTTTCCCTGAATGTCTTTGCTGTGCAGAAAGTCGTAAAACTTTTGCGGATGAAAGGGGCGGCGCGCGGTGTAACTGAAACTGCTGATGCCGTATTCCTCGGTTTCCGGTACGTGCTCACCGCGCATTTCTTTCAGCCAGCCCGGCGCCTGCTGAGCGCGTTCGAAGCTGAATTTGCCCGTGCCCAGAATGCGTCCAGCGGGAATGTCACCGTTGCTTACCGGCAGGATGTCCGCTTCTGTATTGAGCGTTTTGATCACCGCAATAAGGCGTTGCAGAGTGGCTTGGTCCACCAGATCCGTCTTGCTGATCAGAATAATATCGGCGAACTCCACCTGGTCCACCAACAAGTCAGCCACACTGCGCTCGTCAGCCTCACCCAGATGTTCATCCGTTTCCTGCAGGAATTTCGCCTCGTCGTAATCGCGCAGAAAATTCACGGCATCAACGACGGTCACCATGGTGTCCAGGCGGGCGACATCGGACAGGCTCACGCCTTGTTCATCGGCAAAGGTAAAGGTTTCTGCAACGGGCAGGGGCTCTGAAATGCCCGTGGACTCGATCAACAGGTAGTCAAAACGTCCTTCATCGGCCAGTCGGCGCACTTCCAACAGCAGGTCTTCGCGCAGGGTGCAGCAAATACAGCCGTTGCTCATTTCCACCAGTTTTTCTTCGCTGCGGTTGAGGGTAACGTCATTCTGCACGGCGCTGGCGTCGATATTGATCTCGCTCATATCGTTGACAATCACCGCGACCCGGCGGCCTTCCCGGTTATTCAGTACATGACTGAGAACGGTGGTTTTCCCTGCGCCGAGAAAACCGGAAAGTACCGTTACGGGCAGGCGTTCAGCGTTTGCCATAATGCTTTTCCTTCTCTTCCATTTGCACTTTAACTTCCGTGCAGTACTCGGCCGTGGGGCGCGCGCGAAGTCGCTCGAGGCCGATCTCTTCACCGCTCTCCAAGCAGTAGCCGTACTCGCCATCGCGGATGCGCCGAAGTGCCGCGTCGATTTTGCGCAGCAGGCGGGTTTCTCGCTCCACGGTGCGCAATGCCAGCCGCGTGTCTTCCTCGTGCTGTGCCCGATCGGCTTCGTCGCCGGGTTCAGTGCGTTCGCCCAGTGTGTTTTGTGCCTGTCGGATCGTTGCCAGGGTGTTTTCGCGCAGGGCATTGAGCTGGCGAGAAAACGCCGCGAGGTGGTCTGGGTTCATATAGCTCCCGCCGCGATCTCGGTGTTGTCTGGCAAAGGTTTCGGGCATCGGTCCGGTAGTCGCCTAAGATATGATACAACATATCATAATTCGCCAAAGATGGATTGTGCAATGGTTTTGTCGAAGGAATTCAGTGGCAGGAAAGGGAGGTCGGCAAAGGCGTGCAGTTACGACCATCCTCCAAATAAGAATCATTAGTATTTGATAATGACAACCATTGCTGATAGTGTGATCTAGCGTTGGTTGATCGTCCCTCGCAACCCCCGGTTTCCGCTATTCATAAAAGTGAATCAACTTGCCCATGGCATCGACCAGTCAGAATCGTTTTCGTCGAGGCGTGTTTTGTGCGCCCGTATTTTTCGGCATCTATTGCTTAGCAAGCTCGACCGGCGCTCTGGGCGACAGCGCGTCCTCCTCAGTGGACACGCGGCCAAGGTTGCTGGAAACCGTTGTCGTGACGGGGACGCGTACCCCGTACTCGCTGGCCGATGCGCCGGTAGAGGTTCAACTGATCGGCCCGGAGGATATCGAGGCTTCCGGCGCGAGGGATGTCGCGGAGTTGCTGGAGCGCGAAGGAGGCGTGTATGCCAGTCGCGAATCCGGGCGCGGGACCTCCATTCAGATTCAGGGTTTGTCTTCCGAACATGTGCTGGTGCTGGTTAACGGGCGGCGGATGATCGGTCGCATTAATGGTGCGATTGATCTCAGCCGTTTTCATATTGCCGATATCGAGCGCGTGGAGATTGTAAAGGGGCCGTCCTCGGCGCTGTATGGCGGCGATGCGCTGGGCGGGGTGGTGAACATCATCACCCGCCGAGGTGCGGATGGCGAGCCGGGCGGCGTCGTCACCCTGAGAGGTGATAGCGAAGGCAACGGCGATGCCTTTGCGCGCGCCGACCTCGTCGCCGATTCGGTCTCGGCCTCGGTCTCGGCGGGCTACAGCCGTCTGGCAGGGTTCGATCTGGATGACTCGACCTTCGCTGAAGATGGCGTGAGCGGAGAGTCCAGCTTCGGCAGCCTCAGTGGACGCTGGCAGGCCAGTGAGGGTTTTGATCTGGGCTTTGATGCGTCCTATTCGCTGGACGATACCGAGCGGCGTGATGGTGGCACCGGCGGTAAGCAATATGCCACCTACAAGCAAATTGAAGAAGTGAGGGTGGGGGTTCAGCCGCGTATTCACTTTGACGACAGCAGTCTGACACTGGATATGTATTACAACCGCTACGCTGACCAGTTCCTGCAGGACCAGTTGGGCAGTACAGAAAATACGATTGACGAAGAAACCGTAAATGAACTGCTGTTTGGCGGCGGGCAGTGGGATGTGTCTCCCGGCTGGCTGAATACCCTGCCGGGGCAGCACACGCTGTCACTGGGGGCCGAGTTTCAGTTGGAGCGTCTGGACGCTGACCGGCTGGGGCAATCCGCCGAGCGGGATCGACAGTCACTGTATGTACAGGACGATATTCTGCTCGGCAATGAGCGACTTCATCTGATTCCCGGTGTGCGCTTTGATCGCGACTCCCAGTTTGGTCAGCAGGTTTCGCCCAAGCTGTCACTGCGCTATGACATCAGTGACAGCCTGTTTACCCGGCTCGGTTACGGGCGGGGTTATCGGCCTCCCAGTTTCCGCGAGCTGTTGCTGCGCTTTGATAACCCGGCCGTGGGTTACCGGGTAGAGGGCGAGCTGGATCTCGAACCCGAGAAAAGCACCGGCTTTAACGCTGGCCTCACCTGGCTGGCAGGTGAACAACATAGCGTGTCGATTTCGGCCTTCCACAACGATGTGGACGATCTGATTGAAATTATTCAGGTCGAGAGCACGCCCACCATTCTGTTCAGTTACCGCAATGTGGCGCATGCCACGGTCTCCGGTGTCGATGTGCAATGGACCTGGCAGGGGCAGACATGGCCGCTGCGGCTGGAGCTGGGTTATGGCCACCTGTGGAGTGAGGACGAAGCTACCGGCGACGAGTTGTCGGGGCGTCCCGAACAGCGCGTCAATCTTGCCGTGTCGCTGGACAAACCACGCTACTCATTGGGATTGCGTGGCACTTGGACCGGTGAGCGCGTGTTTGCGGTTGAGCTGGACAGTGGCGGCGCACCCACCAGTGCCGGCGAAGCAGAGGCCTATGCGCTGGTCGATGCGCGAGCCAGTTGGAAAGGCTTTGCACCGCTGCTGTTATCGCTGGGGGTGGACAATATGACCGACGCTGGTGACCCCCAGTACCTGCCCATCCAACCCCGTAGTTATTACCTGGAAGTCAGTTGGAGTTTGTAATGAGAAGCCTGCATTGGAGCCATGTCGTGGCCTTGAGCCTGTTACTGGCATTGAGCGCCTGCTCGGAGGATATTTCTTCTAAAAGTGATGATACCGAGCTGGACGACGGCGGCGGCGACAGTACCCCACCGCCTGCCACTGAGCCCGGCCCCGGCGGCCAACAGCTCAGCTTCAGTATGACCGATAGCGCTACGTTCATCGCCAGTGTGGATGCCAGCGAGGACGCCTGGATATATGTCGATATTATCAATCAGCAGCAGGTGAATCCCGCCAATCCCGAAGTGAGCGATGCCTGGCATCTGGCGCACCGGGGCACGGAAATCAAGTTGAATGGCGGCGATTCTGGTGCACCCAGTACCGGTGTCAGCAATGCCATATACGGCCAGAAGGTGGAGAAGGGCGAGGCCTTTCCTTTCGAGACTGTCGTCGGCGCGCCGCCGGAAAATTCCGTGACGTATCGCACTGATGTGGTGGGTGACCACGATGGGCTGGCAATCACGCCAGACCAGTTGATCTATGCAATGACCACCTACCCTGAGGCCGACCAGAACTATGTCGCGCTGATTGGTGGCGACAAGGGCTGGTATCACGAATCGGCCTTTGCGGTGAACATTACGCCCCGCGAAAACGTCGGCTATGTGCTGCGCACTCACGAGTGCCGCTACTTCAAGTTTCGCATGCTCGATTACAGCAATGACGACGGCGACAAGGGCTATCCTCAATACGAGTTTCTGGAGATTCCCGGCAGCAGTTGTTCGGAAGATCCGCTGGGCGAACAGCGAGCGACCTTCTCCACTGAAAATAATGTGACGGCGGCGGAAGTGGATGCCTCCGGCGAAGAAGAGTGGGTGTATGTGGATCTGCAGAGTCTCAGTCAGGTCTTCCCCTCTGCGCCCGCCAGTGAGCCGGATAGCTGGGACGTCGCCTTCCAGCGCTCCGATATTAAGATCAACAGCGGTGCCTCGGGAACTGGCGCGGTCGGTATTCACGATATCTTGCAAGGGGACTGGGAGGCGATTACCACGGTCCCCGACGATGCGGACTACCACAGCGATGACAGCGATGCGCTGGCCTTTGTGACGTACCCGGAAGGGGATGGCTCATGTCAGGGCGTGGATACCGACTACGGCTGGTATCACTATTCTTACTTCTGCAACGAGGGGGATGGTATCCACCATATTTCCCCCCGCGATGTGGTGTATATCGTTAAGGATGGCGATCAATTCTGGAAGTTGCGCATGCTGGATTACTACAGCGACGCCGGTGACTCGGGACACCTCTCTCTTGAGTTCGCGCCGATTGCCGCTGACTGATCGCGCCCAATCAGGTCGGGCAGCGGACATGCGACCACGACTGCGGTTTACAGTCTTTGGTCAGACGGTGTCATCCGCCCGGTAGGGCACCGCCGCCTGTAACTGGTCGTTGATATCCAGTGGCCGACCGGCCTGCGGAAACGCCCGCTGCGTGCAATCGTTGCGAGGGCAGACGCGACAGCCGGGGCCGATCGGCGTGACCAGTGCTTTGCTGTTCAAGTCCAGGCCATCGGCGTAAACCAGCCGGTGGGCATGCTGTAATTCGCAGCCCAGCCCAATGGCAAAGCGTCGCACTCGGGCATGATAGCCGCCGCCGCCCTGAGTCACTTCCCGCGCAATGCAGAAAAACTGCTGACCATCGGGCATCTGTGCAATCTGCGTTAACACCCGGCGGTCGGTGCCGAAGGCTTCGTGGACATTCCACAGGGGGCAGGCGCCGCCGGTTCGGGCAAAGTGAAAGCTGGTTGCGCTTTGTCGCTTGGAAATATTGCCCGCCTGGTCCACCCGCACAAAATAGAAGGGAATGCCTTTTTGTCCGCTGCGCTGCAAGGTGCTCAAGCGGTGGCAGACCTGCTCGGTAGAAACGCGAAAGTGCTGACATAGCGCGTCGATATCGTAGCGCTGCTGTTCGGCCACCTGCATAAATGCGCCGTAGGGCATCAGCAGAGCGCCAGCAAAGTAATTAGCCAGGCCAATGCGCGCCAGACGTTGTGTCTGCTCACTGCTGAAGTCGGCGTCGGCACACAGTTGGCTGATCTGCTTGTCCTGATCGAGCAACGCGATCTGGCTGGCCATCTGGAAGCACTGCTGAAAACGCTGGAGCTGGCTGCTGAGAAAAAGCTGGCGAGTGTTTGAGTCGTAGTGCCGCAGCGCGCCGTTGTGGGGAGGCTGGTCGATATTGACGGTGACGTCGAAAGCGGTGCGCAAATAGTCCTGCAGTTGCTGATGGAGTGTCAGCCTGTCGAAGTCCTGCTGCCGGTAAAGCTGTTCGGCGGCCTGATCCAGCAGGTCGATGTAGTTATTGTGCCGGTAAAAATAATCCCGCACTTCCTCGTGGGGCAGCGGCGACAGGTGCGCTGTGTGCTGCTCACCGTAGAAGCGGCTGACCAACTGCTGGTATTCCTCCTGCAAGCGTGAGAAACGCTGATACAGCCGGGTAAAGCTGGTGGCGAGTTCCGGCTGCTGTTGGGTGAAGGCCTCTACCTCCTGCCACTGAATCTGGCTGTCGGCCAGAAACGGGTCTTTCAGCGCCAGATTGATATCGGCGGCCAGTTGCGCATCGCTGTTGTCTGCAAACTGCGCCACGTCGATATTGAAGACATTGCTGAGTTTGATCAGCACGGAGGCGCTGACCGGGCGCTGATTGTTTTCGATCTGGTTCAGGTAGCTGGGCGACAGGCCCAGCTTGCTCGCGCATTGCATTTGGTTGAGCTGGTGCTGCTCGCGCAGGCGTCGGATTCTCGGCCCGACAAACAGTTTCTTCATGGCGCTCTCGCTACAAGGACATCGGCTTGCAAATACTTCGCTTCTTTGCATGTAGATTTGCGAAATATTTCCTATTAAACCCTTTAACAACAATAGCTTATGTGATTTTGCAATGTTTGCAAATACTATGGTTGCGAACTTTGCTGCGGCACTTGTCTGCCCGAAGCGGGTTTTGAACCGGGGCGTGTATCGAATTCGACAGGCTGTCAGTGTTGCCCGGCGTTTGCCGGGCTTTTTTCTTTGATTTCGGAGGGGATCATGAACGGTCAACAGCAGCAGCGTTTGCAGGCGTTTTCTCAGCAGGCCATCACGGCTATTCCCTTGCTGCAGTCTATGGATGTTCGCTTCACGGCGTTTAGCGATTACAGCTTGCGCGTCGATATGCCGCTGGCGCCGAACATCAATGACAAAAACACCGGTTTTGGCGGCAGTATCGTCGCGCTGGCAACCACGGCAGGTTGGGCCATGCTGCAGCTGCTGATGCAGGGCTTGTCACGGGATTATCAGGTTCTGATTGTCGAGAGCCATATCCGTTATCTGGCGCCAGTAACCGCGAATTGCTATGCCTTGGCATCCGTTACCGAGTCGGCGATGTGTGCGTTCTACAAAATGCTCAATCAGCGCGGCTCCGGGCGAATGACCATTCAGACGGGGATTGAGCAGGACGGCAGACAACTCGCTGTTTTTACGGGGACTTACAAAGTGACGCAGCGCTTACCCGGATAAGAATTGTCTAGCGGCAATGTTGGCGGACCCGATCCCGCTCCCTCGTTCCTCCGCCATGCCTGTGAGGGGCGGGGGCATTTTTTTGGCTGCGAATCAGGAGGTTTTACCCAGCCGTGCCATCAGTGCATCGCTCGCTTCCGGTGCTATTGCGCGGGCGAGCAGGGCGGTTGGCGCATGAAATACCCGTTCATAGTACTGCGCCCGTTCTGCCTGACGCTCTCTCCTGAACTCATCAAAACTTGAAGCGGCATCGCGAAATGTCTGCCGCAGTGCTTCTTTGCTGATTCCCATATAAAACGCCAGTTCAGAAAAATCACAGCTGGCGAACCGCAGGCGTTGATCCAGAAGCAGACGGGCGCGACCGAGCGGTGCCTGTTCGCCTAACAACTCTGCTTGAAAGGCGCTGATCTGGTTTTCAAGGCTTTTCAGTGCGCCGGGGTCCGCGGTGCTCAGATCGGTATCGAGGTATTCCTCCGCAAAGTGAATGGCGTCACTGGGCTGGGAAAAGCGCAGTTCGCAGCGAAAGAATGCCCGGAAGGTATCAGTAAATTTTCCACCGGGGTCCGGAAAACTGAAACTGAGCTGGCTGGCTTGCCAGAAGCCGCCGGTAATCTGTCTCAGCAACAAAAACAATTGCGCGGTGCCCAACAGGTTGCGCTGATGATTGTATTCACTGGCAAAGGGCGATGGCTGCTTGCTGAGGGTGACCAGGCCATTGTCTGTGTGCTGCTGCCAGTAGCCGGTATCCTGATAGTACACCGCGTAGTGCTCGGCCTTGTTCAGTCCGCTGCGCAGATCGAGAGAGTAGGCCATCAGGCGGCCGGGCAAGCCCAGTCGTGGTGCACCCAGTTGTTGCGCGACGCGCAGCGCCAGGTCGTGGCAGTGGTAGAGTCGGGCCACTTCTTCGAGCAACTGATTAAACAGGTGGCTGGGAACCAGCTTTTCCGGTGAGGCGAGCAGCGAGGGCGCGAGATCAAGGCTTTTCAGGGCATCCTTGGCATCGATGCCGAGTTCGTTACAGGCTTTGAGGAAAGCATTCAGGACATCTTCTTCATCGGAAAGGAAGGGTCTCATGGCACTCACCTTGTGCTGGCTGTCGATAAGACATTTCTACGGAAACATCTGTTGGACATCTGGGAGCAATTTCTGTGCCCAAATTACGGTGCCATGAGAACTAAGGGTGCCATTAGCATTAACCGCTGTACGACAGTGTGCCTCTGTCAGCCTGCACGGAGTTGATGGGCGGCGCTGACCATGTTTTGCAAGGCCGCCAGGACTTCCTTCCAGCCGCGGGTTTTGAGGCCGCAGTCGGGGTTGATCCACAGCCTTTCCGCGGGCAGCTTTTCGGCGGCCTTGCGCATCAGACTGACAATCGCCTCGCTGCTGGGCACATTGGGGGAGTGAATGTCGTACACGCCCGGACCGATGTCATTGGGATAGTTAAAATCGTCAAAGGCATCGAGCAGCTCCAGTTCCGAGCGCGAGGTTTCGATGGTGATGACGTCGGCGTCCATTCGGGCGATGCTATCGATAATGTCATTGAACTCGGAATAGCACATATGGGTGTGAATCTGGGTGTCATCGCGCACGCCGTTGGCGGCAACCCGAAAGGACTCCACCGCCCAGTCCAGATACTCCTGCCGCTGGGCGCGACGCAGTGGCAGGCCCTCGCGCAGCGCCGCTTCGTCGATTTGAATGATGCGGATGCCGGCGGCTTCCAGATCCAGTACCTCTTGGCGGATGGCCAGTGCAAGCTGGTAGCAACTGTCGCGGCGCGGCTGGTCGTCGCGGACAAAGGACCAGTTAAGAATGGTTACCGGGCCGGTCAGCATGCCTTTCATCGGCTTGTCTGTCAGGCTCTGGGCAAAGCAGCTCCACTCCACCGTCATGGCGCTGGGGCGACTGATATCGCCGAACAGAATTGGCGGTTTGACACAGCGGGAGCCATAGGACTGAACCCAGCCATACTGGCTGAAGGCGTAGCCGTCCAGCTGTTGGCCAAAATACTCGACCATGTCATTGCGCTCGGCTTCTCCGTGAACCAGCACATCCAGCCCCAGGGCCTCCTGCTCAGCGATGCAGTAGGCAATTTCCTGCTGCATATACTGACGGTATTGCTGTTCACTGAGTTCACCGCGTTTGTAGCGCAGCCGGAACTGGCGAATATCGGCGGTCTGCGGGAAGGAGCCGATGGTAGTGGTGGGGAAGCGCGGCAGTTGCAACAGGCGTCGCTGCTGCTCGGCGCGATCTGCAAAGGGACTTTGGCGATTGCCCAGTCCACGGTGAATGCCGTTCACGGCAGCCTGTACCTCGGATTTGTGCACCCGGCTGGAGTGGCGTCGACGGGCGAGTGCTTCGGCGTTTGACTGCAGAGCGTGGCTGACACTGCTTCGCCCCCGGTTCAATGCAGCGCCGACGGTTTGCAGTTCAGCGAGCTTCTCTACGGCAAACGCCAGCCAGGATTTCAGCTCACCGTCGAGCTGAGTTTCCTCTTCCAGCGAGTAAGGCACATGCAGCAGCGAGCAGGAGGGGGCCAGCCACAGGCGGTCGCCGAGCTGTTGCGAGAGAGGTTCCAGCCAGTCGAGCAGGGGCAGCAGGTCGGTTTTCCAGATATTTCGCCCGTTGATCACGCCCAGTGAAAGAATGCGTTCGGGGGGCAGGGCGGTCGCCAGGGCGACGGCCTCTCTGCGGCCTTCTTCGGGCTGGCTGACGCAGTCGATGTGCAGGCCGTCGACGGGCAGCTCTGCTGCCAGCGTGAAATTCTCCAGCAGCGGCCCGAAATAGCTGCACAGCAATTTTTTGGGGCCGTGCTTTTCAAGTGTCCGATAGCTGTCGATGAATGCCTGTTGCCAGTCCTCATCCAGATCGCAGGCCAGAGCGGGTTCATCTATTTGCAGCCACTCCAGCGACGTGGCGGCAAGGCGGTCGAGCAGTTGCTGGTAAACCGGCAGCAGGCGAGGAAGCAGGTCCAGTGCATCGCTTCCGTCCTTGGTTTTGCTCAGGTACAAATAGGTGATGGGGCCGATAATCACCGCTTTGGGTCTGGCGCCCTGCACCTTGGCTTCCCCCAATTCGCCGAGCAGCCGGGCGGGGTACAGCGCGAACTGGCTGTTGGCGTCCAGCTCCGGCACGAGATAGTGGTAGTTGGTATCGAACCACTTTGTCATCTCTGCCGCGTGCTTGCACTGACAGTCGCTGTCGTGGGGCGCACGGCCCCGTGCTGCGCGGAAGTAGCTGTCCAGATCCTTGCCGCCCAGTGCACGCGCGGGGAGATTGCCGAGGGTGACGCTTATATCCAGCATCTGGTCGTATAGCGAGAAGTCGCCGACCGGCTGCCAGTCCAGCCCGGACTGCAACTGCCAGTGTCGCTCACGCAGTTTGGCGGCGGTGGCGAGCAGGTCGTCGCTGCCGGTCTGTCCCTGCCAGTAAGATTCCAGTGCAAATTTTAATTCCCGCGAAGCGCCAATTCGGGGGAAGCCCAGGTTGTGAAGAATGGCCATGGCCGCACTCCTGCTTGTTTCAGTAAAGGTTTTGGATGCGGGCTATGGTAGTGAGAGGCTTGTATGAATAATAATGGTGTTTTTGCATCTATCTATGAGGTTTGTTCATGATTGAGCGCAGTCATCTGGCCATTATTCGTGAGGTGGATCGGCAGGGCAGCCTCACGGCGGCGGCCGATACGCTCTGTTTGACCCAGTCGGCACTCAGTCATGCGATGCGCAAGCTGGAACAGCTCCTCGATACGCCGCTGTGGCGCAGGGAGGGGCGGCGTTTGCAATTGACCCCCGCCGGTCAGCAGATGCTGACGCTGGCCAATCGCTTGCTGCCACAGTTTGAACATGCCGAGGCGCAGATCGCGCAAATGGCGAAAGGGCTGCGCGGCGAGCTGCGCATTGGTATGGAGTGCCACCCCTGTTATCAATGGCTGCTAACGGTGGTGTCGCCGTTTCTGGCGGCCTGGCCCGATGTGGATGTTGATGTCAAACAGGCCTTTCAGTTCGGTGGCATAGCAGCCCTGTTCAACCACGATATCGATCTGCTGGTGACCCCCGATCCGCTTTATAAGCCGGGATTGCGGTTTACGCCGGTATTTGATTATGAGCAGGTGCTGGTGTTGCCTGCCGAGCATCGTCTGGCCGACTCACCCTGGCTTTCGGCGAAGCAGGTCGACTCTGAGGTGCTGTTCAGCTATCCGGTCGATATCGAGCGCCTGGACGTGTTCAGTGAGTTTTTCCTGCCCGCCGCCTGTAGCCCGCGCAAGCATAAGACCGTTGAAACCACCGATATCATGCTGCAGATGGTCGCTGCCGGGCGAGGCATTGCTGCGCTGCCCGACTGGCTGGTGGCAGAGTACGCCCGGCGCTTACCCATTCGCGCTGTACGGATGGGCAAACACGGTGTGAAAAAGCAGATTTTTCTTGGGATGCGCGAAGTCGATGCCGAGCAGTCTTACCTCGCGGCATTTGTCGAGATGGCCGCAGAGAGAGAGCGCATAGTCAGCATACAGAGGCATCGCGTAAACTGACTCCCAGCCATAGAGAGTGAGTGACTGTTCTCGGGAAGTGATTGTGGAAAACGATGAATACTGGATGCAGCGCGCCATTGCGCTGGCCGAGCAGGCAGATACCTTCAACGAGGTGCCGGTGGGGGCGGTTATCGTGCGCGATGGCGCACTGTTGGGCGAGGGCTTTAATCAGCCGATTTCGTCCTGCGACCCCAGCGCGCACGCTGAAATACTGGCCTTGCGTCAGGCTGCGCTGGCCGCCGACAATTACCGGCTACCCGGTGCAACGCTGTACGTAACGATCGAGCCCTGCGCCATGTGCGCCGGGGCGATTATCCACAGCCGGATTGAGCGCGTGGTCTTTGCCGCGACTGAACCCAAGGCGGGCGCAGTATGCAGCCACTTACAATTATTTGATCAGGCGCAGATGAATCATCGGGTGCAGTGGCAGGGTGGGATACTGGCCGACGAGGCCACTACCGTCATGCAGGCCTTTTTCAATCGTCGTCGCGCCGAGAAGAAGCAGCTCAGGGCCGCGAAAAAAGACGCTGAGTCGGGCTGAGTCAGTCCTCGCGAATACTGCTGCACAGCGCATCCATATATAGCTGCGCGATAATTTCCCCTAGCTTTGTGTGTTTCCCGCACCAGCGCTCCGCACGGCCGTGGCCGCCGATAATGACCGAGGCATCGGTGCCCGTGCCCGTCGCCGGTTTTCCCGACAGTGGGCTGCGGATGCCCATCTCCTGAAGTGCGGCGGCCTTGGCTTCTGCCAGCAGTGCCAGCAGCTCGGCCTGACTGGCCGTGCTCCATTGCAGGTCGCTGATCAATACGCTGTTAATGGTGCCGCGCGGGGTCGGGCTATCGCCCAGCCAGTCGGCCGGGTCACCGGCGCGGCGGGCGTTTCCCAATCCACAGGTGAGAAATATCGCAATGGCGTGATCGGCGTATTCTGTCTGGCGGTAGCGGAAAGAAGCCATCAAGGCGCTGGTCATCAGGCCGATGGTAGGCCCCGGCAGGTCGAGACGATTCGCGGCCTGATGCAGGCTTTGTTCCGGCGTGAGCAGAGGGGAGACGGGATCGCCACTGACGCGCAGATTCAGTACCGAGCGTGCCTTGCAGAGGCCACCGTTGAAGACGGCTGAACTCAGGCAGGGGCGAGGCTGTGACCATTGCAGACTGAAACAGTCGCTGCTGTGTTGCCAATGCCAGTCTGTCACACCTTGCCTCCGGGTTGCAGTCGACTATTGTACGCGATGTGGGAGTGAATGCGCTGAGACAATTTATGGGGGGTGATGAAATATGGCCATCAACGCACGGCCATAAAAAAGGGCCGCCGAGGCGACCCTTTACAGACGGCGGTGGCTTGGCTTATTTCACCAGGTCACGGCCGATGATCAGTTTCATGATCTCGTTGGTCCCTGCGTAAATACGCTGTACGCGAGCATCGGCAAAGGCGCGCGCGACAGGATATTCCCACATGAAGCCATATCCACCGTGTAATTGCAGGCACTCGTCAATGACTTTGCACTGCAGGTCGGTCGACATCAGTTTGCACTTGGCCGCCGCCACGGAATCAAACTTCTCTTCGACATGCAGCTGCAGGCAGCGATCCATATAGGCTTCGGCAACGGTCAGGTCGGTATCCATTTCCGCCAGTTTGAACTGGGTGTTCTGGAAGGTGGCAACGGACTTGCCGAAGGCCTTGCGCTCTTTCACATACTCAATGGTCTGGTCGAGAATCGAGCGGGCATTGGCAATGGCGTTGATCGCCACGCTCAGACGCTCCTGGGGCAGGTCCTGCATCAGGTACACAAAGCCCATGCCTTCTTCGCCCAGCAGTTGTTCTTTGGAAATGCGCACGTCCTGGAAGAACAGCTCAGAGGTGTCCTGCGCCTTCATGCCGACTTTTTCCAGGTTGCGGCCCTTGGTAAAGCCGGGGGTGCCGGTTTCTACCAGAAACAGGCTGGTGCCCTTGGCGCCCGCCGCGGGGTCGGTTTTGGCGACCACAATCACCAGATCCGACAGCTGACCGTTGGTGATGAAGGTTTTCGAACCATTCAGAATGTAGTCGTCGCCATCTTTCACGGCGGTGGTTTTGATGCCCTGCAAGTCGGAGCCCGCGCCGGGTTCAGTCATGGCGATAGCGGTGATGATTTCACCGGTCACACACTTGGGCAGGTACTTCTCTTTCTGGGCCTCATTGCCGTAGCGCACGATGTAGGGAACCGCGATATCAGAGTGCAGACCCCAGCCGATACCGGTCAGGCCGCTGCGGCCGATCTCTTCATCGACGATAGCGTTGTAGCGGAAGTCGGCGCCGACGCCGCCGTACTCTTCACCGACGGTCGGCGAGAGAAAGCCCTGTTCGCCGGCTTTGATCCAGAGCTGGCGGTCGACATGGCCGTCTTTCTCCCACTGCGCGTGGTAGGGGGCTGCTTCGGTTTCCAGAAACTTGCGCACTGACGTGCGAAACATCTCGTGTTCTTCTTCGTAGACAAAGCGTGGCATGCCGCTCATTGCTGCTTCTCCTCTGTGTTAGAGTGCTGTGTTATTTTTACCTATGTTAACAGGGAAAACTTTTAAATCCAGCGCACAGCTATCTCCTGTGAATTAGCGGTTTAATCGTGCCCCGGCCCCTTGTATAAGTCTGCTGTTGAGGAACAGATCATGAGTCTATGGAAGCAAGCGCGCAGCGTAGAAGACATGAATGAGCGTATGCGTAACACCCTGGCCGAAGCCCTCGATATTCGGGTCGAAGCTATCGATGAGGCGTCGGTCACAGCCAGTATGCCTGTCGACGCCCGCACGCATCAGCCGATGGGGATTCTGCATGGTGGTGCCTCGGTGGCCCTGGCTGAAACGGTCGGCAGCATGGCTGCGGCGATGGCGGCAGAGGTGGGAACGGTCTGCGTGGGTTTGGATATCAACGCCAATCATCTGCGAAAGGTGACGAGTGGCCGGGTGACCGGCGTCGCCAAGCCGATCCATATAGGTCGAACCACGCAGGTGTGGGAGATCCGCATTCGCGATGAGGCTGACCGTGATGTCTGTATTTCGCGTTTGACGATGGCGGTCATCGCCGGTTCGCTATAATCGCCGGCTTTTATTGAGCAATATCATGACTCCTGAGCGTTACCTGCGGCTGCGTGCGGTATTGGACCGCCGTCAGCCAGACCTGACCCTGATTACCGACAATGTTCATAAGGGACGCAATCTGTCTGCGATTGTGCGTACTGCCGATGCCGCGGGTATCGCCGAAATGCACGCGGTCATTGATGACAAGGATTACAAGGCATTTCGCGGGACTGCGATGGGCAGCCACAGTTGGGTAGAGGTCAAACGGCATCGCGATATTGGCGGGCTGATTACCGGCTTGCAGGCGCAAGGTGTGCAAGTGCTGGCCGCGCACCTGGACGAGTCATCGGTAGACTACCGCGAACCGGACTATACACGTCCGACCGCGGTGCTGCTCGGCGCGGAAAAGCGCGGCGTCAGCGCCGAAGCCTGTGCCCTGGCTGACGCGCATATCACTATCCCCATGATGGGGATGGTGCAGTCCTACAATGTGTCGGTTGCGGCGGGCATTATTCTTTCCGAAGCCCAGTACCAGCGCCAGCGTGCGGGGATGTACGCCCAGCCGCGGCTGGATGCAGAAACCTACCAGCGCCTGTTGTTTGAATGGGCACACCCTGAGGTTCGAGACTTCTGCCGCCAGCGGAATCTGGACTATCCGCCCCTGCGTGACGACGGAGAAATTGATGATCCCGCCGCCTGGTATCGGCGAATTCGCGAGGGCTGATGACGCGTTCACCCCTCTGGGTGATGCCACCTGCTTGCGGCTGGGCCATAGTGTTAAACAATAAAAAGGAGAGCACTATGCCTGAATCAACATCCCCCAATCCTGCTGCCGATGAGGCGCTGTCTGCTGTGATGAGCGGCGAGCTGTGGTCTGAATTCTGTGATCAGCTCAAAGCCACCGGTCAGCAGATTTTGCGAGAAGAAGCCCCCGGTGACCCGCTACATCGCGCAGAAGGTTGGCGTTATCTCACCCGACTGACACGCATCGCCCTGGACATGTTTGTGGAATGCGCTGACGGCGATTTCCCGAGCTTTTATCGTCCTTCTCACGAGACCGCCAAGATCGGGGCTGATAACCCGGACAATTATTACCAAAGAGCCGAGATCAACGGTGCCTACGATTACCGAATCACCGGTACGCGCGGCTCGGTCGCCTACCTCGGCTTTATCGCCATTGCCGGGGGTTATGAAGAAGAGGATGGCAATATGCGCTCGGTGGGTGCTCTGGATACCCACAGCGGCCTGGAAGTCGATGCCAACGGCAATATCGAAATTATCCTGTCTCGACAGCCTCACGAGGGGAACTGGCTGCCGATCACCGAAAATACGGTGGCGGTGCTGGTGCGCCAGACCTATCTCGATCGCAAAACAGAGCGTGCGGCGGAATTGAAAATTGAGCGCCTGCACCGCAACGGCGCCAAGCCCGCGCCGCTGGACCCGGTTACCTTCGCTCGTCAGCTGCGCAGCACTGCGGCCTTTGTAAAAGGCACCGCCACCTTGTTTGCAGATTGGGCCGAGGGTTTTAAACAACACCCCAACACCCTGCCTGCGGCAGACCAGGAGTACTGCCAGAAGCTGGGCGGCGACCCGAACATTTATTACTACCATGGCTATTTCAATCTGGCCGATGACGAGGCCCTGGTAATCGAAGCGGATGAGATTCCCGATTGCGACAACTGGAATTTCCAGCTCAATAACTACTGGATGGAGTCGCTGGAATACCGCTACGTCGATATTCATGTGAACAAGCACACCGCTAAATACCGCCCCGATGGTGGTGTACGCATCGTCGTGTCGGCGCGTGATCCCGGCTGTGATAACTGGCTGGATACCACTGGACACCGCGAGGGCACCATGGCCTTCCGCTGGATTGGCGCCGACCGCATCGTCGACCCGCGTTGTCGCGTGGTCAAGCTTAGCGAACTTTCATAACAACAACTCAGTAGTAAGGATTTTGAACATGACAGAACAGGCCATTCCCGAGGTCGAGCTGAGTGTAGACGCGCTGCTGGCCGCCGCCAGTGAGGCCACCGGGCTGAGTGATTTTGGCGACGACAGCTTTCGCGAGCCCATGGCCGTGCTGGTCAAGGCGCTGAACGAAGAAGCGAACCTGAATGCGGCAGGTCGCTTCGGGCAATACGAACGTATTCTCAATATTTTGATCAACCGTCTGCGGGTAGAGGCGTGGATAGCCAAACACCCGGAAATTCTCGACGAGAAGGTGTTGGCGCCGGTGGTCATTATTGGCCTGCAGCGCACCGGCTCTACTTATACCCATCGCATTCTCGCCAGCGACCAGCGCTTTTTCGCGCCGCTGTGGTACGAGGTGCGTAATCCGGCACCCGCGTTGGATTGGGACTTCAAGAGCAAGGATGCGCGCATTACCTCCGCGGAGGCCGAAGTGGCGGCGATGCTGGAAGCGAACCCGGAGTTGGCCGCGATTCACCCGATGGACCCGGTGGCGGCAGATGAAGACATCATGCTGCTGGAGCACAGCTTCTACAGCACCATTCCCGATGCCTTTTGTAATGTGCCCAGCTATGGCCAGTGGAACGACAGCCACGACAATACGCCGGGCTACGAGTATCTGAAGCGCTTGCTGCAATGTTTGCAGTGGCAGAAAAAACGCAGTGGTCAGCAGGCGCAACGCTGGCTGCTGAAAACCCCGCACCATCTTCACCATGTGGCGACGCTGTTAAAGGTGTTTCCCGACGCGAAAATCGTACAGACCCATCGCGATCCGCTGCAAACTATTCCATCCGCGGCCAGTATGAACTACAACCTGTGGATTATGTGCAGCGATGAGGTCGACCCGAAAGTCGTCGGCGCTCAATGGGCTGAAAAATACGCGCGGGGAACACGCCACACCATGGCGACCCGGCGGGAGCATCCCGAGGCATTTCTGGATGTGTGGTACAAGGACACCATCGGCGATCCGCTGAAAACTGTCGAAAGGGTGTATGACTTTATCGGTATGCCGCTGACCGATGCCGCCCGCGATGCCATGGAGCGGTATCGCGAAGATAACAAGCGCGATGCACGGCCCTCCCACGACTACACGCTGGAGCAATTTGGCTTCAGCGAAGACCAGCTCAAGGCGATGTTTGCGGAGTATCGCGAGGCGTATCTGTAAGGGCCTGGCGGCGGCAGAGGTCGATCCAGTCCCTGACCGCCGCCTTGTCGTGACGCTTGCGGGGCAGGGCGAAATAGAACCGCCGTCGCATATCCCGTCGACTCAGTTTCAGCGGCACCAAGGTGCCGTTCTGAAAGTCCTTCTGTAATACCACCTGTGACAGACAACCGATGCCCAGCCCCGATTCCACGGCGCTTTTGATCGCTTCGTTGTGGCGGAATTCGCGGTAGATATTAATTTCCGGCAGCAGGCCCGCCAACGCTCGGTCGAAGGTGTGACGAGCACCGGAGTCGGGCTCGCGCAGCACCCAGCGTGCGCTCTTGATATCGCGATCGCTGAGGGATTGCTTCTCGGCCAGCGGGTGGCTCGCACTGCAGAACACAATCAGCTCGTCCTCCATCCAGGGAATCAGCTCCAGGTCGCGGTGCTGGACTTCACGCTCGATCATGCCGACATCCACCTCGTAGTTAAGCACCTTGCTGACCACCTCCGGGGTGTTGGCGGTAGTCAACTGCACATCGGCTTCCGGGTAAAGACTCAAGTAATCGGCCAGATAACGCACCACGAGGTGGTTGCCGATGGTAAAGCTGGCGCCTACCTTGAGATGGCCCAGTTCGCCGTGGCTGCGCAAGCGCTGGTCAAACTCCTGGCAGTGCGCATAGAGCACCTCGGCGTCGCGACGCAGGCTGCGGCCCACTGCATTGAGGGACAGCTTGTTGCCCTGACGCTCGAACAGCGACACGCCGTAATTGTTCTCAAGAGCCTGAAGGGCTGCACTGGCGGCCGACTGGGACAGCTTGAGATCGGCGGCGGCACGGGACACGTTTTCGTGGCGTGCCACGGCTAAAAAAATGCTCAACTGGCGAAGGGTGTAGTTCATGATGTTTGCCGTCGCATTGCTGGAAATTAAGTATCGATAAAATCGATACTGAGTATAGCAACAAGTCGTTTTACTTGTAGTAGTCGGAGGCCTATGATGCCGCACTATCTCAGTGGCAGATCACTGCCCTTTGCATACAGCCATTCCTATTCGGAGATCAGCATGACAGAAGTGAAAGCGACGAATGTTCACTGGCACGACGGCGAAGTCAGCCGTGAAGATCGCAACGCCCTGCTTAAGCAGAAGGGTGTAACCCTGTGGTTTACCGGCCTGTCTGGCAGCGGTAAAAGCACCGTAGCCGTGGCGCTGGAGAAAGCGCTGATGGAGCAGGGCCACCTTTGCTACCGTCTGGATGGCGACAATATCCGCATGGGTATCAATAAAAATCTGGGTTTCAGCGCCGAAGATCGCGCCGAAAACATCCGCCGTATCGGCGAAGTAGCCAAGCTGTTCGTCGATACCGGCGTAATCGTATTGAGCAGCTTCGTTAGCCCCTACCGCGCTGACCGCGACGCTGTGCGCGCTCTGCACGATGAAAGCGGCATGGATTTCGTGGAAGTTTACGTGAACGTGCCGCTGGAAGTGGCCGAAGAGCGCGACCCGAAAGGTCTGTACAAAAAAGCGCGTGCGGGCGAAATCAAAAACTTCACCGGCATCGATGATCCCTATGAAGCTCCAGAGAAGCCCGAGCTGGTGCTGAACAGCCATGAGCTGAGCCTGGAAGAAGAAGTGAACGTACTGCTGGCCATGCTCAAAGAGCGCGGCGTTATCTGAACCCGAATCGACCGAAGTATTAAGGGAGTTACTTTATGATTAAGCCTCATGGCGCCGACGAACTGAAGCCATTGTTCGTCTATGACACCGAGCAACACCATGCCCTGAACAAAGAAGCTGAAAGTCTGCCGTCTATCGTCGTCAGCTCTGCCGCCGCGGCCAACGCGGTGATGTTGGGTGGCGGTTACTTCACCCCGCTGACCGGCTATATGAATCTGGCTGATTCACTGAGTGTGGCTGAAAATCTGCACACTGCTGATGGCCTGTTCTGGCCTGTGCCCATTATCAACCTGATGCCCAGCGCTGAAGGCGTTGAAGCGGGCAGCCGTATCGCCCTGCGCGACCCTAACGTTGAGGGCAACCCTGTTCTCGCCATCATGGATGTGGAGGCGGTTGAGAGCGTGAGCGACGAGCAGATCGACTTCATGGCCGAAAACATCTTCGGCACCCTGGACATGGACCACCCCGGTGTGAAGACCTTCAAAAGTCAGGGCAATGTTCTGCTGTCCGGTCCGATTCAGGTGCTGAACTTCTCCTACTTCCAGGACGACTTCCCCGACACCTTCCGCACCGCTGTTGAAATTCGCAACGAAATGGCTGAGCGCGGCTGGGAAAAAGTCGTGGCTTTCCAGACCCGTAACCCCATGCACCGTGCGCACGAAGAGCTGTGCCGTATGGCGATGGAAGACCTGGGCACCGATGGTATTCTGATTCACATGCTGCTGGGCAAGCTGAAGGCTGGCGATATTCCTGCTCATGTGCGCGACGCGGCGATCCGTAAGATGGTGGAAGTGTACTTCCCCAAAAACACCGTAATGATCACTGGCTACGGCTTCGATATGCTCTATGCCGGTCCCCGTGAGGCGGTGCTGCACGCGGTATTCCGTCAGAACTGTGGCTGTACTCACCTGATTGTGGGTCGCGATCACGCCGGTGTGGGCGACTACTACGGCGGTTTTGATGCGCAGACCATCTTCGATGAGAAAGTGCCCGCCGGTGCCCTGGAAATCGATATCTATCGTGCAGACCACACGGCGTACTCCAAGAAGCTGAACAAGGTGGTGATGATGCGCGATGCGCCAGATCACGAGAAAGAAGACTTTGTTCTGCTGTCAGGCACCAAGGTTCGTGAAATGCTGGGCAACGGTATTGCGCCGCCGCCTGAGTTCTCTCGTCCTGAAGTGGCTCAGATTCTGATGGATTACTATCAGATTGAAGGCTGATTTGCGGCGCTGAGCGCAAGCAAATAAAAAGCCCTGCCGCGCGAGCGACAGGGCTTTTTTTATGGGCGGTGTGTGTCCGATTAGAAGTAAAAGCCAAAGTTGATATTGAAGCGGGTATTCGCATTGCCGGCGTTCTCGCCCATGCTGCCGCCGATAAACGGCTGGTTTTCACCGTGTATCAGGTCGACATAGGTAAACAGGCTGCCTTTGCTGATCGACGCCCCGAGGACATGCATCTGCGTGTCGTCGAGTTGCCCCGATTTATTGCTGATCAGGCTGTTGTCCAAATAGAACGTTATCGCATCCAGCCCGGCCAGGGGCTTATCCCAGCGGTAGGCGATGTTGGCACTGTGAATATCCGCCTCGGCGGCAATACTGTCGAAGAAGGAATAGGCGCCCACTACCATACGCTCCGCGCCATCGTCGCTGTTGTACTCGTAATGCCCGGTGGTAAGTTGCAGGTTCCAGTTGCCCAGATTGGCGTCCATATGGAGTGCATACGCGCCGTAATCGCCAGCCGACTGTTCCTGGTCATTGTGCAACTGTCCATGCAACAGGGAGACGCCCAACTGAACCTTGCGGTTTTCATCTTGCAGAACATTGCCCGCTAACCGCCAGGCCAAGGTATTACTCTCTGCCAGCGCACTGCCCGGTGCATCAAAGGTGCCTTCTCCGGCTTGTCGGCTGCCGACGACATCGTAGGAGTAGCGGTCGCTACGATTGTCGACATAGCCGTCAATACCACCCTGTTCATCGTTCTTGAAAAGGGCGATCTGGCTTTCGATACGCTCGCCCTGATAGAGAAACTTCAGGCCGAAGTCGTAGTCATCTTCCAGCCCGACATAGTAATTGCTGCTGAAAAAGAAGCTGTGGGAGTTATAGCTGAGGTTGCCGAAGGGCACCTGGGTGATCCCCAGTTGTGCCTGCCATTCGGGATTGATCTGGTAGCCCAGCCAGGCGTGGTGTACCACTTCCATATACTGGTAGTAGCGCAGCTCCGCCGACAGCAGAATATTGTCCACAGTGCCATCAAAGTTCAGGCGGACCGTATCCAGGTCGAGGTCGCCGACCCGCTCGCGATTGCCGTTGTCGTAATCCTCGAAGGTATACTGAAATCGCACGGCGCCACCGACCGTAATGTCGGTGGCTGCCGAAGCCGTCAATGGCAGCAGCGTAGCGGCCAGGCAGACGAGAGGCTTTTTCATGCGTTGGCCTCCTCAGTCAGTGAGTCGTTGGGGGCGATGGTTGCTCGCGCCATGTCCAGATACAGCAGATGTTTGTTGTATTGGGACAGGATGTCACTGATGATCTGCTCGCGCGGATAATCCATGATGTCGTAATGCTGGGCGCCATCGCTAAGGTGTACGTCCAGGCGGAAGACATGATGCTGCCGGGCGGCGTCCATGTGCAGATCAGACACGACAAAGCTGGGCGCAATATGGCTGCTCAGAAAGACGCCGTAGCGGAAGTTCTCCTCGTCGCCATGGAAGACTTTGAGCACAATATTGTCGTCACCGCGCTGCACCTCACAGTGCAGATCGTGCTTGGCAAACTCCTTGCGCACCGCCGTAAAGGCATCCAGCACTTCCGAATTCAAAAACGCGGTGGCACGCTCCCGGCCAGGGAAGGTCACCATGCGTTTCAGACGAACCTGCCAGGGAACCTCGCTGGCCGTAATGCTGTGGTCGTCCTGGCTGCGTGCTTCCAGTCGCAGGCTTTCGCGTCTCAAGCCTTTGTGCAGGCCGTAGCAGATCACCAGCATGATAAACGTGAAGGGCAGGGCACTGGCGATGGCGGCGCTTTGCAGGGCCGCCAGACCACCGGCAAGCAGCAAGGCGATGGCAACAACACCTTCGGTGACCGCCCAGAATACACGCTGCCATGTGGGTGGCTCGTGGTTGCCGCCGGAAGTGATTATGTCGATGACCAGTGAGCCTGAATCGGAGGAAGTCACAAAAAACGTGATGACCAACAGGGTCGCCAGCATCGATGCAATATTCCCCATGGGCAGGTAATCAAACACTTTAAAAATAGCTGTGGAGACATCGCTGTTTACTGCCGCGGCAATCGCGCCATCGGCAATACCAAAGTCCAAGGCTATCGCGGTATTACCGAACAGCGTCATCCACACGAAGGTGAAGCCCACTGGCACAAAGAGAACGCCCATCACAAATTCACGAATGGTGCGGCCCCTCGATACGCGGGCGATGAACATGCCGACGAAAGGCGACCAGGCAATCCACCAGCCCCAGTAGAAGAGCGTCCACGCGCCCATCCATTCGGTGGGTTCGTAGGCGTAAAGATTGAAGGTTTTTTCCATCAGGCCATCGAGGTAGTGGCCGGTGTTTTGAACGACCGCCTGCAGCAGGTGCTGAGTGGGGCCGCTGACGAGCATGTAGACCATCAAGGCGCCGGCCAGTATCAGATTGAGAATACTGAGTCGACGGATACCGGCATCAAGGCCCGCAACGACCGAGGTCGTGGCAAAGGCGGTAATGATGGCGATCAATATAATTTGAACGGTCGTCGATACCTGAATATCAAACAGGTAGCTCAATCCCGCGTTTACCTGCATCACCCCGAGGCCCAGTGATGTGGCTACGCCAAACATGGTGCCCAGTACCGCGAAGATATCTACCGCATGACCGATCCAGCCGTGCATACGCTCGCCAATGATGGGATAGAGGGCTGAGCGGAGGGTGAGTGGCAGCCCGTGGCGAAAACCGAAATAGGCCAGTGACAGGCCCACCACGGCATAGATAGACCAGGCGTGCAGACCCCAGTGGAAGAAAGTGGTGGCCATGGCCTCCCTTGCGGCTTCCACGCTATGACCTTCTCCTTGGGGAGGGCTGCTCATATGAATCACGGGTTCGGCGACGCCATAGAATATCAAGCCGATACCCATGCCAGCGGAGAACAGCATGGCGAACCATGAGCTGTAGCTGAAGTCGGGCTGTGAATGCTCGGGGCCCAGGCGAATGCTGCCGTACTGGCTGAGTGCCAGATAAAGCGAGAACAGCAGGAAGACCGCGACAGCCAATAGATAAAACCAGCCAAAGCTGTCGACGATCCAGCTTTGAGTTTGGCTGAAGACGCTGCCCGCCAAGTCCGGGCTACTGACCGCGAAGAGAACGACGGCGAAAATGAGAATGACAGAGCCGAAAAAAACCGGCGGATTGATGTGTTTCAAACTGAAACCGGGGGAAGAGTTAGGCATGTTGCGCATGCTCCGATTAACGGTGTGTGACCTCGCAAGGATGAGTGGAATAGTATTAGTTAAGTCGCCAGAACTGCTGAATACAAGTAAAGCGCTAAAAAAGGCGGGAATTTGTAGAGTCGTTCAGGGGAGATAGCAATGTTGCGCGGTGAATCAATAAAAAAAGGGGCGGAAATCCGCCCCTTGTCGATATTGCCTGTGTTGGCTTAGCTTTCCGAGCTGATTACCTGCAGCTCTACGCGGCGGTTACGCTCGCGTCCTTCTTCCGTGCCGTTGTCGGCAACCGGCTTACTTTCACCATAACCCACAGCACGCAGGCGGCTGCTATCGATACCCTGACTGATCAGGAAATCAACCACGGCTTGAGCACGCTCTTGTGACAGGCGCTTGTTGTAAGCATCGCTGCCCATCGAATCGGTGTGACCGGCGATGATGATGCGTACATCAGGCTCGTTGGTCAGTGACTTGGCGACATTGCTCATGACCGTTTTCGAATCCAGCATCAAGCGGGCTTTGTCGAACTCGAAGTGAACACCGCTCAGCTCAACGGTTTGCGAAATTACGCAGCCACGTGAATTAACCTTCATGCCGGGCAGGGTGCCAGGACACTGGTCAATCTTGTTGGGCACGCCGTCGTTATCGGTATCCAGCGGACAGCCACGGGTGTCAACGGGGACGCCGTATGGTGTGCCTGGGCACTGGTCGATATCGTTGGGTACACCGTCGCGGTCGTCGTCGATGGAACAGCCGTTTACGTTAACCTTCGCGCCAGCGGGAGTGTTCGGGCACTGGTCGCGGAAGTTGGGTACGCCGTCGCCGTCACTGTCCAGAGGACAGCCGCTGGAATCAACGGGTGTACCGCGAGGGGTGTTCGGACATTTGTCGATCCGATCCGGCACACCGTCGCCATCGCTGTCGTAGTTATACGGCAGGGGCTTGTCACCGAACGGTACCGATACACCGAGCATGAAGGCATAGGTGTAGAAGTAATCGTCAACCAGCACGTCTTTTTCGTGGATCTTATCGATCTGGTAGCGGGCTTCAGCGCGAAGCGAGGCATGATCCAGTTCGTAAGTCAGACCGAGAATGGCGTCGTTACCGTAGTTGGACTCGATGTCGCCAACAAACTCGATTTCGTGATAAGTCAGACCCAGACCGAAGTAGGGCTGCAATGCGCTGGCATCCAGATAAAAGGCGCCAAAGGGGAAAAACAGAATATCCAGGCCTGTTGCGGCGCGCTTGTAAATATCGTCTTTGCTGGTTTTGAGTTCGCCGTAGTTAATATGGCCATCCAGCATAATGTAGGGGCTGATGGGTTTACCGAAACCGAGTTTGCCTTGAGCGCCGTTGTCCAGGTCCTCGTCGTCGGCAACCTGTGCACCCAGCATACCGTGCACACGCCAGCGATCGTCGAATACCTTTTCCTCATCGCTGCTCTGGGCAACCGCGGTGAGCGCCAGGCCCATCGCGGCAACACCTAGCGCAAAATTACGCAGTTTCATTGGGAGTCTCCTAGTAGCTATCCAATGGCAAAACGCGGCCCGAAGGCCGCGCTGGTATTGTTGTTTTCTTAGTTAAATAAGGCGGCGCAGTCTTCAAAGGAGAAGTCAATATCCTCAAAGCCGCTGGTATCGCCCAGCCCCAGAATGAAGTCCAGTAGGCCACCCACTATATCCAGCGTTGTGGAGAGAATACAGGAGTCAAGGAAGTCGACCAGTACGCCAAGGCCGGGAACATCGCCGACACCGTTAATCAAGCCGTCGGTGATGGTCGCCAGGCCAAAGCCGAGGTCAGGGGCATCTTCGCTCAAGCCAGTGAAGTCACCGTAGAGCAGGCCATCCAGAATCTCTTCCACGGGCAGTAGGCCACCGTCGTCATTGGCAACCAGGCTGGCCAGCAGCGGGTCTGCAACCAGGCTTACGCCGTAGATGACAGGTAGAAGAATGCCTGGGCCGTCGCCGTCAACGAATGGCAGTGAGCCGCCGAGCGTCAGTACCGGCTCCAGTGTTTCACAGAGCTCATTAGACGAGGCAAGCAGTGTGTCGTCCGCGACAGGCAGAACCAGAATGGTGGTGCCGTCAACCGTACGGATGTCCTCAGGGATTTGCTTGCTTTCGTCTTTCAGCGCAAAGCCTGTTACGCACACAGTGTTAAGGCGCAGCAAGCCATCGGACTTCAGGCGACCTTTCTTGTTCGGGTCGAAGCTGGCCGCCGGTGAGTTAACAATCACGCCACCGGTTACCTCGCCGAGGTCGGGGATTTCACCGAGGTTGGAAATGCTCCGACACATGGCAGGATCTGCCCAGCTGCCACTCCAGTAGCCCGATTCCGCGCTGAACTGGATCTCAGTCTCAGGGGTGACGTAGACGAGGCCGGAGTCCGGTGCATTGGGATCATCCAGGTTGGGGTCTGCAGAGCCCGGGATGTTGGAGAATACGGCGTAAATCTCGAACTGCTGGCCGTTCTCTACAAAGTTTTCGTCATTGCTGACTGACGATACGAGGTCTAAGCGGCCCACACAGGCGAACTGGTCGATTTCCACTTCATCCGGCTCGGACCGGTTCGGCACCATAAACAGACGCAGCGCCTGCAGTTCGCCGGGGTCGCGCGCTTCAATGTTGCGGCTGCCGCTGATGTCCTCATCGCTGCCGATGTAAGTCACAGTCAGTGTGAACGGGAAGGGCTCTTCCGCCAACTGAACACCGGTTTTCGGCTCGAGAGTGATAACAGGTGTTGCCTCTGCGCTGGGTTCTGCAACATCAGGCGCGGAAGAGGTCCAGCGGATCAGGCCGTTGGGGCAGGTCTCGAACTCTTGCTCAGTACCAGACAGGTCGCTGAATTGACACAGAGCGCGGTACTCAATGCCATCCAGGAAGCTGTTGACGTAGATGGTATCTGGGCTCTGTTGGGGATCGTCCGCGTTGAGGCCGTCAGTGCGCTCAATCTTGATAGCGTCTACGCGCGCATCCACCAGATTCAGTGTCAGACTGTCTTGCAGCTCGGGAACGCCTTCGCCAAAGTTACCGGTAACAACTGCATTGGGGTTGGCGACAACTTCGACAAGTTGTGCGTAGGCGAGGCGGTCGATAGTGGCGGCTGTACCCTGATCAGGGTCAACAGCGGGATCGCTGGAGAAAATATCGGGCTCGTCGACACTCCACGTCGGTGCAGTAGCATTCTCGCGTTCTTCGCTACACAAGTATTCGGTGAGCGTTTGCGTAGTATCCGTGGTCGAGTTGAACGTCTTGCGGGCCACGAACTGAAGATTTTGCGCGGCGGGTACAAAGATACTGTCAGTATCCAGGCCGCGGCAATCCGCAACGTATTCCTCATTGAATGCTCCACCTGCACTACAGGCATCGCCAGCGGGGTTGATCACCGCGCAGATATCAACGCTGGAGAAGGTTGCCGGGCGAAGAGTGACTTTCAGTTCTCGTACGCCATCGGAGGAGGCGCCATCGCAGGCAACATTGCTGTCGCCATCAACGGCGAACAGGGTCACTTCTACAGCAGTGTTATCACCGTCGGGGGTGAAGGGGTTGGTATACGTGACATCCACAACACCATCGCCGGGGCTGACGGGCTGGCCAGCTTCCACGGTGGCAAACTCGCTGCTTGAACAGATCACCACGGTATGCGTGCGGTTCTCCGGCACCGAGGTGTTGGTGAAGTATTGCAGGAGGCGGTAACCATTGGTCTCGCTGTCACCGGGAATCGTCGGGTCAAGCAGGATGAGGTCTTTGCCCACCAGTTGCTCGGCGCCACTCGGGGTTGGCGGAACAATGGTGAAGTCGCCTACTCGAGAGGTCCCTTGGAAGGTGCCAGTGATTGACGCGCTGACCACGGCCGCGTCGATCTCCATTTGCTGGGTGCTCTCGATATCGATAACAGTACCAATACCATTGCGGGTGACCGTCCGGAAAGACAGGTCGCCATCTTCATCTGAAGACAGTGCCGCAAGAGGGGTATTGGTGAGCGTCCAGTTAACGCGGGAGGTAATGTTTTGGGCCGGGCCGACATTTTTGTTAATGCCGTCAGACTGCAGGGCCATGATTCTTACGGAAATACGGTTGTTACCCGTTCCCGGTAGAGTGGTGATGCCGTCGATGAATTCCAATTGCATGGTCGACGGGTCGATGCTTAGGCCGGGACGATCAGGGCTTCGGGCATCGCCACCACCACCACAGGCCGCAAGTAAGCTGGATGTGATCAAGAGCCACACCGCGAGTCTGAGACTTTTCATTTATCCCCCTCCAGGAGAGTCGAGCAGGTGTTACAGGGCGTTATTAAATACGTTCGTCTAAAAACTTAAGTAGTTTCACGGATGTAGCAGGTAAAAACAACTATTGCCGCATCTAAGCTTAGATGTTAGAGCAGGGGTGGCGGGCATTTCTGTGATCTATGCACGGGCTCAGGGTAAAAAACTGTGCATTTTTACGCAGAATTTCCAAGTGGGTGACATTTTTACCTTTCGACATGCCCGAGCTGTACAGCCAAAGCCGCACAAACAAATGCGCAGCGGTTTTTGACCGCGAATGACATTGTCATTGCCTGCCGTCAGACGCAAGCTCCTGAACATGAACAATAAGTAAGGAGTTTCTAATGGCGCGCTACCGGCTTCACTCACTTTATCAACGTATGGGACTTATCGGGGCGCCAGGCACCGTGACTGCGCAAGGCATGCCATCTCCGCTGTCAGTTCTTTTGCGCTTTGTGGCGAGTCGGTTTAGGCGCGATACGCCGGTAACGCCCAGTGACTTCAGTTTACGAGTCATGCGCCTGGCCGCTGAATTGGAGATTGATGTCCCAGAGCCGATGACGCTTGTTGGGGGAGAGCTGCGTTGGCATTCCACCGGAGTGCAGTGTCAGGCCGGTGATCGCGTCATGCTGCTCGCCTGCGGACGTCTGTATCTTTCCAGGGCGCTCGACGTAGGTCTGGGGCCGAATTCCGCGCTTTGGTATCGCTTCGGTGAGGGCAAGGTGCAGAAGGCCTTGAGCGAGGCCACGATCCTTACTGCTGACTGTAATGGTGAATTACAGCTTATTGCTGTAGCTCCCGGCGATTTTGCGACGACCACTGGCGATATTGATGAGGTGGCGCAGCCACCCTTGCCGCTGACTGGAACGATGGCGGTGATTCCTGTTCCAGCGCTTGCGGATGCCGAGTTGCTGGCTAGAGCGCGGCAGTCAGCGCCCGAGCTATTTGCCGATGTTGCCGAAGCGCAGCCGTTGCCCGAGGGCTGGAAGGATTTATGGCGAATGGGCCAGGGGCGCATTTTCTCGACGAACGGCTGCGGCGAAATAAGCTGTCGTACCTGTGGCGATGTGGGGATTGTTCAATACCCGATTGACCTTCCTCTCGACGATGCGTTGACGCTGAACTGGGCATGGATGGCTGAGTCGCTGCGGTCCGATCTGCCAGAAAATATTCAGGCAACGCACGACTACCTATCTATCGCTGTCGAGTTTGATAACGGCCTGGATTTAACCTACATGTGGAGTACCGAGCTCGCCGAGGGCACGATTTTTCAGTGTCCACTTCCCTGGTGGGATCAACGTGAAACGCATTGGGTGCTGCGCAATGATCACGAAAAATTAGGGCATTGGCTGCAGGAGCGGCGCTCCCTGCTTGCCGATTACCGGCGGGCTATTGGGGGGGAGCCGCCTGAGCGTGTTGTCGCCGTATGGCTAATCGCCAACTCTGTTTTTCAGCGCGGAGAGGGGCGCTGCCGCTATCGGGATATCGGCTTTGACAATGTCGATGGCCATCACCCCGTTTGGACGGTGGCGCAAGGCGCAGCAGAGAGTGCCAGTTGAGCGCCGTGCGGTGATCACTGCCGGCCGACATGGCGACGAGCCTGCGGCTGGCCTTCTTTTTCCTGTCTTTAAATATTTGCAAGATTTGCAAATTCGCAAATTTTCTTCGCAATAACCCGCTTTTTTAGCCCTTGTTACACGATGTTTGCCGCGCAACTATGGCGGCCGTGCAGCGCTGTGGGCCGAGTTCCCGCTGTACGTGAACACGCAGTAATTGTCATTGCCAATGGGCCAGTAGAGATCATGGTCTGGCCGATCCGCTTTGCAAGTATTGCGAATATCTTGAAGTTACTAACTGGCTGTCCATTGCTGGGGTCAGCGGTTGCGGAGAACGATCATGAGCGAAGCCTTCATCTCAAAAGAAGCCTCAACGGGCGCGACGCCGGTTGGCAAAAAGCCCAAGAAGTCGGTCGCCCTGTCCGGGGTCGTGGCCGGCAATACCGCGATTTGCACGGTGGGGCGCACGGGCAACGATCTGCACTATCGCGGTTACGACATTCTCGATCTGGCGCAGAACTGTGAATTCGAAGAAGTTGCCCATCTGCTGATACACGACAAGCTGCCAACCGCCGCCGAGCTCCGTGCTTACAAGACGCGCCTTAAATCGCTGCGCAGTCTACCCGCCAATGTGAAAAGCGCCTTGGAGGCCGTGCCCGCTGCGGCTCACCCGATGGATGTGATGCGCTGTGGCGTCTCGGCGTTGGGCTGCGTGTTGCCGGAAAAAGAGGATCACAATATTCCGGGCGCCCGCGATATTGCTGACCGGCTGGTGGCATCGCTGGGTTCCATGCTGCTCTACTGGTATCACTGGTCTACCTCGGGGCGCCGCATCGAGGTGGAAACCGATGATGATTCGGTTGGTGGGCACTTCCTGCACCTGCTGCATGGCGAGACTCCCAGCGAGTCTTGGGTGAAGGCCATGCACGTTTCATTAATTCTGTATGCCGAGCACGAATTTAATGCCTCGACCTTTACCTCGCGGGTTATTGCGGGCACTGGCAGCGATATGTACTCGGCCATTGCCGGGGGGATCGGGGCGCTGCGGGGGCCCAAGCACGGCGGGGCCAATGAAGTCGCTTTCGAGGTGCAGAAGCGCTACGTCTCGCCGGATGAGGCCGAGGCGGATATTCGCCGTCGGGTGGAAAACAAGGAAGTGGTCATCGGTTTTGGTCATCCGGTCTATACCGTGAGCGACCCCCGCAACGAGGTGATCAAAAACATCGCCCGGCAGCTTTCAGAAGAAGCGGGCAGCATGAAGATGTTTAACATCGCCGAGCGACTGGAGTCAGTGATGTGGGAGGTCAAAAAGATGTTTCCCAACCTCGATTGGTTCAGTGCCGTCAGCTACCACATGATGGGCGTGCCCACGGCAATGTTTACGCCGCTGTTCGTAATTGCTCGCACGGCGGGCTGGTCGGCGCATGTGATCGAGCAACGTATCGACAACAAAATCATTCGACCCAGTGCCAACTATATCGGTCCCGAAGATATGGCGTTTACGCCGATGACCCAGCGCGCCTGAGGCTTTTTCCCATTTGTTGTTGCGGCAGCAACGCTAGTCTGCCGCTGTTGTGATGTTATGAGGTTCCACATTGTCATCGTTAAATACTGCCTATCGCATTGCTCTGCCGGGTACCGAACTGGATTATTACGACGCGCGCAGCGCGGTGAATGCCATCCGGCCGGGTGCCTATGAGGGCTTGCCCTACACCTCGCGGGTGCTCGCCGAACAGTTACTGCGACGCTGTGAGCCGAACGCCCTGACCGAGGCACTCACGCAGTTGGTTGAGCGCCGCCGAGACAGCGATTTTCCCTGGTATCCCGCCAGAGTGGTTTGCCACGATATTCTCGGCCAGACGGCGCTGGTTGATCTTGCTGGCTTGCGCGATGCCATTGCCGAGCAGGGAGGGGATCCTGCCAAGGTGAATCCGGTAGTGCCCACTCAGTTGATTGTCGACCACTCTCTGGCGGTGGAAGCGGCGGGGTTTGATCCCGAAGCTTTTGAGAAAAATCGCGAGATTGAAGATCGCCGCAATGAAGACCGTTTTCACTTCATTGAGTGGACCAAAACCGCATTTGAGAATGTGGATGTGATTCCCGCAGGCAACGGCATCATGCACCAGATTAATCTGGAGAAGATGTCGCCGGTCATTCAGTCTCGCGACGGCGTCGCTTTCCCGGATACCTGCGTAGGCACCGACAGCCACACCCCGCATGTGGATGCGCTGGGCGTCATTGCTATTGGCGTAGGTGGCCTGGAAGCCGAAACGGTGATGTTGGGGCGTCCATCGATGATGCGTCTGCCGGATATTGTCGGTGTGAAACTGAGCGGCAAGCGTCAGCCCGGTATCACCGCGACCGATATTGTGCTGGCGCTGACGGAGTTCCTGCGTCAGCAAAAGGTGGTGTCGGCCTATCTGGAGTTCTTTGGCGAGGGCGCTCGCGACCTGACCATCGGCGACCGCGCGACCATTTCCAATATGACGCCGGAGTTTGGTGCTTCTGCTGGGCTGTTCTATATCGATGAGCAGACGCTGGATTATCTGGCACTAACCGGGCGCGAACCGGAGCAGGTCAAGCTGGTTGAACAGTATGCCAAAACCGCCGGACTGTGGGCCGACGATCTTGAGGGCGCAGAATACGAGCGAGTGTTGGAGTTCGATCTGTCCAGCGTGGCACGCAATATGGCCGGGCCATCCAACCCGCATCGCCGCCTGCCGACCACAGCCCTTCATGAGCGGGGAATAGCGGTGGGTCTGGAAAAAGCGCGTGAAGAGGAGGCTCAGGGAAAGCTGCCCGATGGCGCGGTGATTATTGCGGCCATTACGTCCTGCACCAATACCTCGAATCCGCGCAATGTGGTCGCGGCGGGCTTGCTTGCCAAAAAGGCCAATGCGCTGGGGCTGCTGCGTAAGCCCTGGGTGAAAACCTCGTTTGCGCCGGGTTCCAAGGTGGCTCGTCTGTATTTGGAAGAAGCAGGGCTTCTGCCGGAGCTGGAAAAGCTGGGCTTTGGGATCGTCGCCTATGCCTGCACCACCTGTAACGGCATGAGCGGGGCACTGGACCCGGCGATTCAGCAGGAAATTATCGCTCGTGATTTGTATGCCACAGCGGTGTTGTCGGGCAATCGCAACTTCGATGGCCGCATTCATCCCTATGCCAAGCAGGCCTTTCTGGCGTCACCACCGCTGGTGGTGGCCTATGCCATTGCCGGTACGGTGCGCTTCGATATTGAAAAAGACGTGTTGGGCTTCGATGACAATGGCATGCCGATTACCTTGAAAACGCTGTGGCCCTCCGACGAGGAGATCGACGCCATTGTTCGCGACCATGTCCATCCCGAGCAGTTTAGGCAGGTGTACATCCCCATGTTTGATCTGGATCGCGGCGCCCGGGCACCGAGCCCATTGTATGACTGGCGTCCTCAGAGCACATATATTCGCCGTCCTCCGTACTGGGAGGGCGCACTGGCCGGAGAGCGCAGTCTGACGGGTATGCGCCCGCTGGCGGTGCTGGGTGACAATATCACCACCGACCACCTGTCTCCCTCCAATGCGATTCTGGCCTCCAGCGCGGCGGGGGAGTACCTGGCCAAAATGGGGCTGCCCGAGGAGGACTTTAACTCTTATGCCACGCACCGGGGCGACCATCTCACCGCGCAGCGGGCAACCTTTGCCAATCCCAAGTTGTTGAACGAAATGTGCTTGGATGGCAAGACTGGCGAGCTTATCCAGGGCTCGCTGGCACGACTGGAGCCGGAGGGCGATATCGTGCGCATGTGGGAGGCCATTGAAACCTATATGGCTCGAAAGCAGCCGCTGATTATTGTCGCGGGGGCCGATTACGGACAGGGCTCATCCCGCGACTGGGCGGCAAAAGGTGTGCGTCTGGCCGGGGTTGAGGCCATTGTGGCAGAAGGCTTCGAGCGCATTCACCGCACCAATCTGGTTGGCATGGGTGTTCTGCCGCTGGAGTTCAAGGCAGGGGAAAACCGCAATACCTTTGGGATTGATGGCTCCGAGTTGTACGACGTGGTGGGCGACATTGCGCCCCGCGCCGAGCTGACCTTGATTATTCACCGCCAGAACGGCGATAGCGTGCAGGTGCCGGTGACCTGTCGCCTGGATACAGCCGAAGAGGTTTCGGTGTATGCGGCAGGCGGGGTATTGCAGCGCTTTGCTCAGGATTTTCTGGCGGGCAATGAGGCGGCATAAATGTGTTGCCTTGCCGCCGTGTTAACGATTTAAGGACAGCGTATGTCGTGTTCACCTCAGCTTCGTATTCCCGCTACCTATATGCGTGGCGGCACCTCAAAAGGGGTGTTTTTTCGGCTGGATGATCTCCCTGTTGCTTGTCAGCAGCCGGGGGAGGCCAGAGACCGCCTGTTTATGCGGGTGATCGGCAGTCCCGATCCCTATGCCGCCCATATTGATGGCATGGGTGGCGCGACGTCCAGCACCAGCAAATGCGTGATTCTGTCGAAAAGCCAGCAGCCTGATCACGATGTGGACTACCTCTATGGCCAGGTGTCAATTGACAAGCCCTTTGTGGATTGGAGTGGCAATTGCGGCAATCTGTCTACGGCGGCGGGGGCCTTCGCCATTCACGCCGGGTTGATTGAGCCGTCGCGATTGCCGGAAAGCGGCTACTGCGAGGTGCGTATCTGGCAGGCCAATATCGGCAAAACCATTATTGCCCGCGTGCCGGTCTGCGATGGTCAGGTGCAGGAAAGCGGCGATTTTGAGCTGGACGGTGTGACCTTTCCCGCCGCAGAGGTTGTGCTGGAATTTCTCGACCCGGCCGATGACGGTGAGGATACGTCGCTGTTTCCCACAGGCAATCCTGTCGATGAGCTGGACGTGCCGGGGATCGGTACGCTGCCTGCCACGATGATGACGGCGGGGATTCCCACTGTATTCGTCAACGCCGCAGACATTGGCTACCAGGGCACTGAGCTTCGCGACGATATCAATAATGACACGGTGGCGCTGCAAAAGCTGGAAGCCATTCGCGTGGCGGGTGCGCTGCGCATGGGCTTGATCCGCGCGCCGGAAGAAGCACTGCAGCGCCAGCACACCCCCAAAATTGCTTTCGTGGCCGCGCCTGCTGACTACCTTGCAGCAAGTGGGGGCACCGTTTCTGCCGAAGATATCGACCTCTTGGTGAGGGCGGTGTCGATGGGCAAGTTGCACCACGCCATGATGGGTACAGCGGCCGTTGCCATCGCCGCCGCGGCGGCAATTCCCGGCACCTTGGTCAATCTTGCGGCGGGCGGCCGTGCTCGTGAGTCCGTCTGTTTCGGACATCCCTCCGGCACGCTGCGTGTGGGTGCCGAGGTGGCAGAAGAAAACGGCGAGTGGCGTGTGAAGCGCGCCATTATGAGTCGTAGCGCCCGCATTCTGATGGACGGCTGGGTTCGCGTTCCAGCCGATACCTTTTAACGCAGTAACACTGAATTATTGACAGGAAAAACGTATGTCCACAGGAAAAACTTTGAGAGAACTTGCCAATGCCCGTCGGGGGGTACTGGTGCCTGGCGCCTTCAATGCCTTGTCTGCCAAAGTGATTGCCGATCTCGGTTTTGAAGCGATTTATGTCACCGGCGCTGGCGTTACCAATATGCAGCTGGGACTGCCGGACATGGGATTTATGGGGCTGGCGGAAATTGTCGAACAGACCTCACGTATCCGCGACGCGGTGGATCTCCCGCTGCTGGTTGATGCCGACACCGGTTTCGGCAACGCCGTCAATGTGCGCCACAGTATCCGTCAGCTCGAACGGGCTGGCGCCGACTGCGTGCAGTTGGAGGATCAGCTCAGCCCCAAACGCTGTGGCCACTTTAATGGCAAGGCGGTGATTAGCTGCGAAGAAATGGTCGGCAAAATCAAAGCCGCCGTCGATGCCCGTCAAAGCGAAGACCTGCTGATTATGGCTCGCACCGATGCTTGCGCTATCGATGGCTTCGATGCCGCCGTTGACCGCGCGGCAGCTTATGCTGAGGCCGGTGCCGACATTCTGTTTGTCGAA